>JAGVKY010000145.1 GCA_020050175.1 Parachlamydiales bacterium | reverse complement strand
TACCAGACCCATTTGGCCCGGCAAACATACGCACACGCTTCTTATCTAGGGTCATTGAATTTTTAGCTTCTGCCCTTTCGTAACTGACGTTGTTGAGGCCAACTTTTTAACAATTTTTTTTTGAACCATCTGGGCTAACTTCAACAAGATTACCCCCCTCAGCCTGTAGAACTTTAAAGCCAGAAGCTAGTGCTGTCCAATAAGCTTGAGTGACGGCAGCTTGAGCGATCTCCGGAATATGGTTCTCTAGAAACTCAATAGTTTTTTCATCCATAACCACTTACCCTATACAAATTTCAAATAACAATCTAGTGCGACACTTAAACTTCTAATAAACGGAAGAGGGTCGATCGGTGCATGTTTCTGGTTTACTTCGAGCTCGATACCGATGTAGTCCTTTCCAAATAGAGGGCGAAGAGAAGTCACTAGGGCATCGCTTGTGCCTCGATAAGGTGTATTTTTCCCAATCGTCCAATTTGGAAGCTCTTTTTTCAAAGCTTGTTGCCAGAGAGTGGCAAAGTGTTTTTCCTGTTCTCGTTTTGGGTCGTAGAGGATACCGGCGTCGGCTTGACGGACACGCCCTTCGTAGATAGGTGTAAAGGTGTGAATGGAGAGATGGAGAAGAGGTTTTTTACTCTCCTCAATCGCTGTCTTAACCTGCTCGATATAGGGAAAATAGTAGCGGTCAAGAATGTCTTGTTTCTCCTCTTCGGGGACAAAGGGGGAAAAGAGTGTGGGATGGTTGAGAGTTCGATTGAGCTCAACTAGGAGGCGGGAGACCTCGCCTGTCACAAGAGGGACTTTTAGCTCTTTGGCTAGGGCTTTTGCGAGGGGTAATGCCCCTGGATCCCATCCCCTGTGAGAGGCCAAAAGATCATGTTGCCCCTTAAAATAAGGGGCGTACCTTTTGGGGATAAGGTTAGAGGCGTGCTCACACGTTATGAGAAGAGAGGGTGAATGGCTTACCATGGGACAACGACATAGAGAGGTGTCTGTAAAGCTCCTCAAGCTTTTCCCCCTTTTCAAAACGGTGGAGAAGTCGGGTAGCTAAAGTCCCCTCCATTAAAATAATATCGAGCCGTTCCTTAAACCGAGGTTCCAGTTTTAAATCTGCGACAACTTTTTTCCAAAGATCTTGGGCTGATATCGAGCTTTTTTCTCCAAAGATGTCTAAATAAGGCTTTAGAGAAATTTTTGTCTTCTCCCCGTTTTTGATGATGTCTCGAAAGAGATTAGAGAGATCTTCGGTCGATATGGCGTTCATTTTGTCGGCAACATTTTTACCGATGAGTTTTTTTAGGAGATGAACAATGGCTTGAAGGACAGCGAGATCAGCCGTAGGGTGCTCTTGTGTATCGATGACGCGGATTTCAATGGTGTTTCTCTCAAACCGGGCAATCGCTCCCCTAGCGTTAACCCACTCTTCTTGAAGAGTTTCGTCCTTATCTATAGGAGCTAAATCGTTGTAGATGGGTTGCAAAATTTTTTCGTCGTACTCATCTTTAGAATTGATCGGCTCAGGGATCACTAAACCGGTGATACGAGGGACCTTGACCGCGTTAGTCCGATAAACTTCCATCCGGTAATCATGGAAACCACTTTTTTTCCCTTCAGCGAAGGGAGTGCTCGCAGAAAGTGCTGGAATAAGGGGTAGAATAAAACGGATAGCCGCGTGGAGCTCCTTAAATTCCTTATCATCTTGAAAAGGGAGGTTAAGGTGAACGCTTTGCAAATTAGCCCATCCATGTCGGTAGCAATCAAAGAGATCATGGAAAGTTTGGTAAATTTCCTTTCCTTCGTGGGGCCAAAGGCGGGATTCTGTCTTTGGGTTCATCCAAGGGTGCATGCCGGTTGGCAAAAGGAGTGCATCGTGGGCCTTTAAAAAATCGAAAGCCCTTTTGACCTCTTCGTCGAGCAGGAGATCGACTCCCTCCAAGGAGGTAGCTGGTTCCGCTGTCTTAAATTCGATCAAATGGAGAATTAGCTCATTATTCCAGGCAATGGAACCAAAGATGGTTTCAGCTTCAGGTTTACCGACGGCAGAAACCATGAGACGGTCTGCAATGGGAGAAACATTCAAACTCTTACTGGAGACAATCATATACTCCAGCTCAACACCAAAACGGGAAAATAAAGGGTAAACTTTTGGCCGAGGGCTCATTTTCCACTCCAAGATTTCATCGATTCGACTCTTCGCATCATCATGCCCATGATCTTTTCGTAAAGTTCATCATGCAAAATTTGATCTTCACAACCCGATTCTATGCTCGGATTGTCATTGACCTCTATCACATAACATTGATCCTCAAACTCCTTGATGTCGACACCATAAAAACCATTACCGATAGTTTGGGCCGCTTTAAGTGCGCAAGAGAGAACTTTTTTGGGAGTGTTTCCTACAGGGATTGTTTCATGCCTTCCCGAAAGGACTTTTCCTGAGTTAAGAGTCTCATAGATTTGCCAATGACGCCTTGCCATAAAGTACTTACAGGCAAAAAGGGGCTGTCCATCGAAAATTGTCACACGCCAGTCAAAGGCTGTGGGAATAAACTCCTGGGCAATCAAAAGATCAGATTTATCTAAGAGTTCAGGAAGAATTGTTAGAAGATGCTTCTGGTCTTCAACTTTAATTACTCCATTCGAAAAAGAGCTGTCAGGCTGTTTTAAGACGCAAGGGAATCCAATCTTATTAACCTCATCGATATTGTCCCGCTGCAGAATAACAGTTTTAGGGATGGGAATCCGGTACCGGTTCAGCACCTCGGAGAGATAGACCTTATTGGTACATTTCAAGATCGATTCGGGATCATCGATGACGACTAATCCCTCAGCCGATGCCCGTCTTGCAAACCGAAATGTATGGTGGTTAACCCCTGTGGTCTCACGGATGAAGAGAGCGTCATATTCGGCAAGCTTGTTGTAGTCCTCTTTGGTGATAAAATCGACCTCGAAACCCACTTTTTCAGCAGCTTTTTGGAATTTATTGAGAGCTTTTTTATCAGATGGAGGGGTCTTCTCTTGCGGATTCACTAAAATGGCAAGATCGTACCGCTGGGCATTTTTCTTTTTCACCTGGACCCTTTTCCCTGCCAGATATTCGGTTGCTACTTCTCTAACAAAAGGGACATGCTCAGTCGGAATCTCTGATTGGATGAGGGTGTGGATATTTTGAAGGGCCCATTTTCCTTTGACGTTTTGGAAGGAAGCCTGCATCAGAGGGGTTGGAAATTGGCTAAAAAGATGGCTAGACAGCCGGTCATAGGCGTGAGCGACGTTTTTACCAAAATAAATAGAAAGAAAGAATTTTTCAGATTTTAAGTGTTTTAGACTCTGCTGGATCATCTCTTCCAACTCATCAGAGACAAAACGGGTCATGCTGGGAGATTTCAAATCGCTGATCGTTTGAACGCTAGGCATCGGCTTATGTCCCCTCGCCTCGGCAAGAAGAGAAACATAATAACCAAACGATTGGTAGCGGAAAGAGCGGCAGAGATTAAAGACTCTGGCATGTCTCACCTGCGCAATCTCTTCGTCAGTCAAATATTCTTTGGCTGTGATGACCTCCACACCTGGAAGTGTCAAAGCCCAATCGGAAAGTTGATCAACAACGACAAAAAATCTCATTAGCTAGAAGCCCTTGAGGCTTTTTGTAATCTCTCCAATAGCGCGTCTCTCAAGGCCCCCTCCCGAGGTTCCTGGCAATAGATCTCTTTGATCCCCCTTTTATCGGAAAGGGTAAAAAATGCATACAGCTCTCTTGCGTATTCAGTAAGTGTCAAAACTTCTTTCGAAAGGAGCCCCTTTTTAGTGGTTTCGAAACCAATTTCAGCAAAAGAATCATTTGGCATAATCTCATCGATCGTCTGATAAATTATCACTTTGGCATGGGGGGCATAGTGCCGATATTTCATCCCAGGTGACGGAGGAGACTCCTTCTCATCCCCTTTCCAACGTTTAAGGTTCGGTAAAAAAGGGAGGAGATCATCGAAACCGACCATCCCCGCCCTTAGATAGAGAGGGAGATCTTCTGAAAGATCAATGACAGTTGACTCAAGCCCGAGAATTGGATCTTCTCCTTTTAGAATAAGGTCCACTTTTCCCCCAAAAATGTCGATCACATCTTCTATCCGCGTGAGCGAAGGACGTCCCGATAAGTTGGCTGATGGCGCCGCAATAGGAAATGGGACTTGTTTCAACATTTCGAGGCATAATTCGTGAGCAGGCACCCTAAGCCCCACCGTTTTAAGTTGAGCCGAAAAGAGTTCTGCTACCTTTTTTTTCAAAATCAGCGTCAAAGGCCCTGGGATAAAAGGGGCGAGGGAGAGAAGTTCCTTTTTATCTATCTCCCCAAAAGAGGGGATGGCCTCTCTTGATCCGATATGAAGGATCAAAGGATTATCAGAAGGACGTCCTTTGATGGCATAAATTTTACGGCAAGCGGTATGATCTAAGGCACTTGCCCCGATCCCATATACAGTTTCTGTTGGAAAAATAACGATTTTGCCGGCCTTTAAATAGGCGGCTGCCTCATGGGGATCATCGGAAATTCTCATGCCGTTCTATATTAACAAACTTATGGTTCGCATTGCTATTTTTCGATTTAAGGGGTATGAAATCGACTTTCCACGAAATGTGTCCGCTCGTGGTATCATACTTCTGTTTAAGGTGTTTTTTGAATGATTAGAGAAGAGCCAATCCTGCAAGAAAATAAGGACCGTTTTGTCCTTTTCCCCATTAGCCATCCGGATATTTGGGAAATGTACAAGAAAGCCGAAGCAAGTTTTTGGACTGCCGAAGAAATTGATCTCTCCCCCGATCTCCGTGATTGGAGCGAGAAGTTAAATGATGATGAGCGCTACTTTATCAAGCACGTTCTTGCATTTTTTGCTGCAAGCGACGGTATCGTCAACGAAAACCTCGCTGTGAATTTCATGAGCGAAGTGCAGTATCCAGAGGCTAGATGCTTTTACGGTTTCCAGATCATGATCGAGAATATCCATTCGGAGGCTTACTCGCTTTTGATCGATACCTATATCAAGGATACCAAGGAGAAAGACTACCTCTTCCATGCCTTGGAAAATGTCCCATGTGTTTCAGAAAAAGGAAATTGGGCCCTTCGTTGGATCGGTCAAGGTTCCTTTGCAGAAAGACTGATTGCCTTTGCGGCTGTTGAGGGGATTTTCTTTTCTGGTAGCTTCTGCTCGATCTTCTGGTTGAAAAAACGGGGTTTGATGCCAGGGCTCTGCTTTGCGAACGAACTTATTTCTAGGGATGAAGGGCTCCATTGCGACTTTGCCTGCCTCCTTTATTCCCAGCTTGAGAACAAGCTGCCTGAACAGACTGTCAAAGATATCATCTCGTCGGCTGTCATGATTGAAAAAGAGTTTGTACGTGATGCTATCCCTGTCAAACTGATTGGGATGAATGCTGATCTGATGTGCCAGTACATTGAGTTTGTAGCTGACCGTCTTCTTCAGTCTCTTGGCTGTTCCAAAGTATTTGGTGCGACCAACCCATTTGATTTTATGGAAATGATCTCTCTGCAAGGAAAAACAAATTTCTTTGAGAGAAGAGTCTCTGATTATCAAAAATCCTCTGTCCTTTCAAAGAAAGAGGAAAATGTGTTTTCTCTTGTTGAGGATTTTTAGATGTACGTTGTTAAGCGAGATGGACGACGCGAAAGTGTCAAATTCGATAAAATCACTGCTAGGATCCAAAAGCTTTGCTACAGCTTAGATCCTGAACATGTTGAGCCAGTTCAAGTGGCCAAAAAAGTGATCGAGGGTCTTTACGAAGGGATCACGACAACTGAACTTGATAACTTGGCAGCAGAAACAGCCGCTTCAATGGCGACAACGCACCCTGATTACGCTATTTTGGCTGCGAGGATTGCAATTTCCAACCTCCAGAAAAACACAAAAAAATCTTTTTCAGAGACGATTGAAGACTTTTTTCGCTACGTCAATCCTAAGACGGGCGAAAGAGCCTCTCTTATTGCAGATGATGTCTATGAAGTTGTTCAGGCTCATAAAGATGTGTTGAATTCGACCATTATTTATGACAGAGACTTCTCTTATGATTACTTTGGCTTCAAAACTTTGGAGCGCTCTTACCTTTTAAAACTGAATGGTGAAGTGAAAGAGCGGCCGCAGCACATGCTCATGCGTGTAGCCATTGGGATCCATAAATGGGATATTGATAGAGCGATTGAGACTTACCACCTATTAAGTGAAAAATGGTTTTCTCACGCGACTCCTACCCTCTTTAATTCTGGGACGCCAAAACCACAGATGTCATCTTGCTTCCTATTACAGATGAGGGACGATAGTATCGATGGGATCTATGAAACGCTCAAACAGTGTGCCAAGATCTCCCAATCAGCTGGCGGAATCGGGCTTAGCATCTCTAATATCCGAGCAACAGGCTCTTATATCCGTGGGACAAACGGGACTTCGAACGGGATTATCCCGATGCTTCGCGTCTTTAATGACACAGCCCGTTATGTTGATCAGGGAGGAGGCAAGAGAAAAGGTTCTTTTGCGATCTACCTGGAACCTTGGCATGCCGACGTCTTTGAGTTTTTGGATCTAAGAAAAAATACAGGGAAAGAAGAACAGCGGGGTCGCGATCTCTTTCTTGCTCTCTGGATCCCCGATCTTTTTATGCAACGAGTCGAGGCAAATGGGACCTGGTCTCTTTTTTGTCCTGACGAGGCACCTGGCCTCTACGACACTTGGGGGGAAAAGTTTAATGAACTTTACCACCGGTATGAAAAAGAAGGGCGTGCCAAAAAAATCATTCCGGCTCAAGAGCTTTGGTTTAAGATTCTTGAAGCACAGATTGAGACAGGCAACCCCTATATGCTCTTTAAGG
This sequence comes from Parachlamydiales bacterium, assembly GCA_020050175.1. Lineage (GTDB taxonomy): Bacteria > Chlamydiota > Chlamydiia > Chlamydiales > JAJFMK01 > JAGVKY01. The sequence continues at coordinate 4,503 of JAGVKY010000145.1, read as the reverse complement.
ATGCTTGCAACGCCAAATCGAACCAGCAGAATTTAGGGACGATCCGTTCGAGTAACCTTTGTACTGAGATTATCGAATACACATCTAAAGATGAAATTGCAGTTTGCAACTTGGCTTCTATTGCCCTGCCTCGCTTTGTCGAAGAAGGACGCTTTAACCATGAAAAATTAAGGGAAGTCGTTGCTGTTGTCACACGCAACTTGAACAAAATTATTGATGTGAACCACTACCCTGTTCCAGAGACCGAAGTTTCAAACAAAAAACATCGTCCGATTGGAATTGGAGTACAGGGACTTGCCGATACTTTTGTCATGCTCCGTCTCCCCTTTGAGTCAGACGAAGCCAAGGATTTGAATCGCGATATCTTTGAGACGATCTACTATAGCTCGATGGAAGCTTCGGTCAAGTTGGCGGAAGAAGATGGTGCCTACGAAACCTTTAAGGGTTCTCCACTCTCAGAAGGGAAATTCCAATTCGACCTTTGGGGTGTAAAACCTTCTAACCGTTGGGATTGGGAAGCGCTCAGGAAGCGAGTTCTCAAATCAGGAGCAAGGAATTCTCTTCTCGTTGCCCCGATGCCAACTGCAAGTACCTCGCAGATTTTGGGCTATAATGAGTGCTTTGAGCCGTTTACCTCAAACATCTATTCCAGAAGAGTGTTATCGGGCGACTTTTTAGTGGTCAATCGCTACCTCTTAAAAGACCTTGTTGATCGGGGCCTTTGGAATGAGGACCTTAAGAACAAGCTCATCGCACATAACGGTTCTCTGCAAAATATTGAAGAGATCCCTACAGACCTAAAAGAGCTTTATAAAACGGTTTGGGAGATCAAACAGAAGAATATCATCGAGATGGCCAAAGATAGGGGTGCCTATATTTGCCAATCGCAATCGTTGAATGTTTTTGTTGAGGCGCCAAACTTTGCAAAACTCACCTCCATGCATTTCTACTCATGGAAAGCAGGATTGAAGACTGGGATGTATTATCTTCGGACTAAGTCGGCAACCGATGCGGTTAAAGTCACTGTGGATACGAAGTACACATCGAAAGCCAAAACAGAAAAAAAGGCTGTAGCTGCCCCTACGGGTGCTGTTTGCAATCTAGAAGACAAAGAAGGTTGCTTAGTCTGCTCCAGCTAAGAAAAGGAATAATCCCCTCTGTGTTCTCTGTGGTGATAAAAAATAAAACCACAGAGAACATAGAGATAATAAGTTAAATTTTTAGGATCGGATGATAATGAAATTCTTACAGCGTTTTTATGATTGGCTTTTTGGATGGACCACAGGTTTGCAATCGGTTCTTCTTTTTACCATTCGCATAGTCTGGGGGACTCAATTTTTTCTCTCTGGTTTTGGTAAACTCAACACTCTCACAGACACAACGCTCTATTTTCATTCGCTAGGCATCAACGAACCTGATGTCATGAGCCTGACAGTTGCCCTCATCGAATCTATCGGGGGTCTCTTCCTCATCTTTGGATTTCTTACCCGCCTTGCCTGCGTCCCTTTGATCACCGTCATGCTCTCAGCTCTCCTCTTTGCCCACCCAGAAGCATTCAAAGGTTACGAAGCATTCACAACAGCAGCTCCATTCCTCCTTCTCTACTCTGCCCTCGTCGTCCTTGCCTTCGGCCCCGGATCTCTCTCCCTCGACGCCCTCATCCGTGATGGTGCCCCCGTCCCCAAAAAAGCTTAAAAATTGGTTTCGAATAGAAAGTGTTACTACTGTTTAGGGATTAAAAGCTTAAGGCGGGGACGTCATTTCCTATTTCGTTCTTCAATTTTTAACAATCTATTATGAAAATTGGGCATAACGATAGCAGCATTTGCTAAAAAGACACCTAAGATCGTTAAAAGTGGTGTGATAAGGTCTATTTCATCTTCCGTTATAGAACTTTTAGCAGATTGTTTGTTTGATAACGTTATTCTTCGAGGGGGATGGCGGCGTCAAGGACTTCTCGGGTGCAATAGACTGGGACGTCAGATAGGAGAGCCAGGGTTAAACAGTCGGAAGGACGGGCGTCGACCTCTACAATATGTGTCATCCCATTCATCTCCTGTTCAAGGAAGAGGCGGGCAAAGAAAATTGTGTCTTGAATATCAACAATCACGACTTGCTTAAGATGAATCTGAAATCCTTTCATGATAGAGCCAAGAAGCTCATGAGTGAGAGGTCGTTGACGGGGACCTTCCGTTAAGTAGAGCTGCATCGATTTGCCCATGCCGGGATCGAGATAGATCGCAAATTTCTTGTCGGAAGACCCCAAAATGACAAGGGTATACGATTTCGTTTGCATGATCTTGTCAAAAGTTAGTTGGACAAGTTCTCCTAAGACCAAACTTCTACCCCTCCTTCTTTTCCTAATAAAATGGTGTCGGCCAAACCAAAAAAAAGTCCTGTTTCAAGAATGCCTGGGATTTTTTTTAATTCACGCTCTAGTTCTTCCGGTTGCCTGATCGAATCTTTGAATTCAAGATCGATGATGTGATTTTGGTTGTCTGTGAGGTAAGGTGTTCCATTGTTCTTTTGACGGATATGGCAAACGAATCCCCTTTTTTCTAAAAGACGCATGATCCAATGGTCAGCCATAGGAAGGACTTCCAGTGGCAAGAGGCAATTGCCCAGCTCGTTAACTTTTTTCTTTTCATCAATGATGATCAAAGTTTTTTTGGCAGCGGTAGCGACAATTTTTTCACGCAAGAGCGCCCCTCCTCTCCCTTTGATCATTCTTTTGGATTCATCGATCAGATCAGCTCCATCCACAGTGACATCAAGTTCCCCTTCTAATCTGTTAAGAGCTAAAAGGGGAATTTTTGCTTGGACAGCAAGGCGTAAGGTAACCTGCGAAGTGGGGCAACCTCGAATTTGGAGACCTGCTCGCACACGCTCTGATAGAGCCTGAATGAAATAGTAGATGGTGGTTCCAGAGCCAATACCAATGCTTGTCCCATCTTCTATTCTTTCAGCTGCAGCATACCCCAACGCCTTTTTGATAGGATCGTCAGTCATATGCAACGGTGATCATTTAAAGCGAAAATTGACGTATTGGCGCTTGGCTTCCGTCTTTTTGCTTTTTTTGTTGGATCTGATCCTTCATCTTTTTCCCTGGGGTAAATTTCACCGCGCTTCTTGAGGGAATAGGAATAGGAATAGATGCTTTTCTAGGGTTGCGGCCGATTTTGGCTTTGCGGGTTACAACCTCGAAAACACCAAAATCGCGAAACTCGATCCGATCACCTTCTGTAAGTGTATTTGTCAGCTTATCAAGAAAAGCTTGAATGACGTTTCTAACGTCAGTAGCGCTCATTCCTTGCTCGGTTGAGATAGCATTGACAAGGTGTGTTTTAGTGATGGTTCGTTTCTTTGCTGCATCTGACATGAGGAACTCCTTCTAATCCAGTAACATTAACGCCATTGTACGATTCAACGAATTTCTCTCAAGACCCTAATCACTAATTTTTTCTTTTTTCCGAGTGCCACGAGAAGAAGCTTCCCTCCAATCAAATCACTTTCTTGGATTTCCAGGCCATCGGTATCTACTCTTTTGTTGTTTAAATAGAGGCCGCCGTTTTGTATCAGCCGTTTAGCTTCTCCTTTGCTTCCAATTTCTTTGGTCGAAACCAAAAGATCGACCAGCTTCCCCCCCACAACTACCTCTTGAGGCTGTTCAAAAAATGGAACTTCCCCTTGAAGAAGCTCAATATTTGAAGCGGAAAGCTCTGTTTCTTTGCCGGGTTTCGCAATTTCAGTTGCGACAAGAGCTTTTTTCAAACCTTCTTCTCCATGAACAAGCTTTGTCACCTCTTCTGCAAGGCGCTTTTGGGCGTTATTTTGGACGTAATCGTCCTTTTTCATGTCATGTTCAATTTTTTGGATCTCTTTCAAATCAACCTGTGTGAGGAGCTTTAAAAAACGGATTACGTCTGCATCAGCAACCCGAACAAAGTACTGATAGAATTCGTAAACAGGAAGCTTTTCTTCCGAAAGCCAAATGGTTCCCGATTCTGATTTCCCAAATTTTTGCCCATCGCTACGTGTTAATAAGGGCAGAGTGACACCAAAAGCATTCCCTCCAGTTAATTTGCGGATCAGTTCGGTTCCAGCGGTGATATTCCCCCACTGATCGCTTCCCCCAATTTGTAAAATCACCCCCTTTTCTTTGAACAGGTGATAAAAATCGTAACCTTGCAAAACCTGATAGGAAAATTCGGTAAAGCTCATACCGTCTTCCGATTGAAGTCTCAGCTTTACGCTCTCTTTTGCGAGCATCGGGCCAATTCTAAAATTTTTTCCGACATCGCGTAAGAAATCGAGAAAAGAAAAAGGGGCGATCCAATCGTAGTTATTGAGCAATTCAAAATTCGAATGGTGCAAGATTTGTGAGATGCTTTTTTTGATGCCCTTTAAATTTTCTTCAATTTTTTCTTGCGTTTGTAGATTTCTCTCCTGGGATTTACCAGAAGGGTCGCCGATCATTCCCGTCGCTCCCCCAACGAGGGCAAT
>JAGVKY010000220.1 GCA_020050175.1 Parachlamydiales bacterium | reverse complement strand
GGAGATATAAAAGCACTGCTCCCAGCCTTTCAAGAAGATGAACAACTTGTTTCTTTAGAAACGGAAGAAGTTATCACCCCTCAAAAACCAAAAGACGATGAAACATTTGAAGCTCTTGCTATGGGAGTGAGGGATTTTTGTCACAAACAGGGGTTTAACAAAGTTATCATAGGGCTATCTGGCGGCATCGACTCATCTCTCGTGGCTGTCATCGCTTCCAAAGCCTTAGGCAGTGAAAATGTCATAGGTGTGATGCAGCCCTCCAGGTATTCCTCAGAGGGAAGTGTGGTTGACGCTAAGAAATTAGGAGAAAATCTTGGCATCAAAACGCTCATTTTGCCTATTGAGGGGCCCCATCAAGCAGTTTTAGATACTTTAGAGCCTCAGTTTAAAGATCTCGCTCCTGATATCACCGAAGAGAATATCCAATCTCGTCTACGAGGTCTTCTCCTGATGGCCTTATCCAACAAATGGAAGGCATTAGTTTTAGCCTGCGGCAATAAAAGTGAACTCGCAATGGGTTATACGACCCTTTATGGAGATATGTGCGGAGCTTTGGAAGTGATAGGAGATCTCACAAAAAAGGAGATTTATCGGATAGCTGCCTACATTAATCGCAAAAAAGAAGTGATCCCACAAGCTATCTTAGAGAAAGATCCGAGTGCCGAACTCCGTCCCAATCAAAAGGATAGCGACACGCTTCCACCCTATGACCTTCTGGATAGGATCATAGAGGGTTATGTTGAAAAACATCAGTCTCCTGAGGTGATCGCAAAAATAGAAAATCTTCCTCTTCAACTAGTTAAGGAGATGGTAGAGAAAATTCATCGTAATGAGTTTAAGCGCAAGCAAGCGCCTCCACTCCTACGTGTGACCTCGAAAAGCTTCAATCTCGGTCGAAATTTTCCGATTGTCGAGAGATGGAAAAATTAAAATATTTTGCTTTATTGCCAAAAGATACACACTTTGCGATAACAGAATAAACTTCAATATGAGGTTCATAATGTCAGTCAATAACATCGTTACTGGTTTAGCAACCCTGTCTCCTCTTGTACGTGGAGCAGATGATGCTTTTCGTGGTGGCAATCTTTCTGCGGAGAGAGTTGCTAAAACTGCCTTGAGATCGTTCTACGATGCTGCCCTTTATTTTGGTGCAGCTTTTGCTGGGGGCTGGATAGCTACTCAGTTGCTTAACTTTGGTGCAAAGCTTTTGTCTTTCAGCCCTAATCTTCTTTTAGCGAAGATTGGTGTTGTTGCTACTCAAGTCTTGCTTCTTGGTCTTATTACTTGGGGTGTTAATGCTGCTATCAGAGCAGTTTGCCGCCAACTTAAAATTGACCCAGCAATCGTCATCGGCTAATTTTTTAGCCTTTGTTTAGCGCTCTCAGATCACCGAGAGCGCTTTTTTTTGATTAGATGTTTTCCCAAGAAAAGGGGATGACGTCGCGGATGTTAGCGGCTTCGAGGTGAAGCATGACGAGGCGGTCAAAACCAACAGCAACTCCAGAGCAGTCAGGTAGTTTTGGGAGGGCAGAAAGAAAGAATTCATCGATAAGAAGGATTTTTTTTCCCATCTCTTTTCTTAGAAGATTCCCTTCGTGGAAGCGTGCTCGCTGCTCTTTGGCATCGGCAAGCTCGTGATACCCATTTCCAAGTTCAAGCCCCTGGTAGTAGATTTCGAACCGTTCAGCAACAGGATGTCCATCTTGGACGGTCAGCTTAGCTAGTGCCGCTTGGCTTGAGGGGAAGTAGGTGAGGGCCTGAATTTCGCCCTGACCAAGGTTAGGTTCAACTAAAATGGCTAAAAGTTGATTGAGTAGGAGATCGCGATCGTCGCCGCCGTAGGGATCAACGCCTGCTTTTTTAAGGGCGCCTATGAGATCTGCGAGAGTTGCTTCGTAGGGATCTAGTCCTGCATAAGTGCGAAAAGCCTCTCGATAGGAGATGGAGCTGCGAGGAAGGTTGCCAACGAAGAGAGAGACAAAATCAATCGTCTCTTCCATCATTTCTTCGTAGGAAAAACCTAGTCTATACCATTCGCACAAGGTAAATTCGGGCTGATGCTTATGAGAAATTTCACCTGCACGAAAAACATGAGACAATTGATAACAATCGGTGAAACCTTCTGCTAGGAGCCTCTTCATGGCATATTCAGGGGAAGTGATCAAAAATCTTTTATCAGCTTCAATCAAATCGATATGGGCATCAATAGAGGGGGCCGAGGTTAGAAGAGGGGTGTCGATTTCAACGACGCCCCTTTTTTCAAAAAAGTCTCGAGAATTTTTTAGAAGAAGGGCTCTTCTAAGTAATCTCTGGTGACGAAGGTCTTGGGATGACACGACAGTTGTCATTATCTTATTCTTGAGATCTAGAGACGTATTCTGCTGTTCTTGTATCGACCTTAATTTTTTCGCCCTGCTCAATGAAGATAGGAATTTGTATTTTAGCTCCACTTTCAGTGACAGCAGGTTTCATCACCCGTCCAGAAGCTGTATCGCCGCGTACACCTGGGGATGTTTCTGCGACTGTCATTTCCATAAACGTTGGAGGCATCACGGTGAGTGGTTCCCCTTTATGGAAGATAATGTCGTAGAGACGATCTTCAAGCAGCCATTGGGCATTTTCACCAATTGCTTCTAGTTGAATAGAGTATTGGTCGAAAGTTATCTCATTCATGAAGACGATGCTATCGCCTTCTTTATAGAGCATCCTCATCGCCATTTCTTCGACATCTGCCTCATCGAGTTTGTCACCCGATTTCCAAGTCTTTTCGACGACTCGGCCTGTCTTGAGATGTTTGATGCGAATTCTGTTGAAAGCCTGTCCCTTTCCAGGCTTCACATAGTCGTTAGAAACAACGACATAGGGTTGCCCTTCGATCTCAAGCTTCATTCCTGCTTTGATTTCGTTAGTGCTCACTTGGGCCATAAAACCAGTTCCTTTGGAATAGAAACCTAAGTATAAACAAGAGCAAGATGTGGGCCAAGCAATTCAAAGACATCCCTAAAGATTCTCCCTTAAAAAAGCATCCGCTTCAAGAAGGTAAGGGGGTCATTGGCTGTGAAATGAAAGAAATTAATGGATGGGGGCAACTCCTTCTATCCTCCCAAATTCAAAAAAACCTTCCTTCGCAGGCTGCTGGAAGCACTCCTTGTCCGTCGTAACGGTGTTTGATTTAAATTTCACCGCAGAGGCGCGGAGAACTTGAGAGAGCCTCCGGCTATTTAGATTTGTGTGTGGGCATCGTGGCCTGATTTTAGATAACCGCAGAGAACGCCGAGATCGCGGAGAGACTTCGTCTATTCAGGCAGCTGTTTAGGCCACGGAAAACCAATCAAACAAAAGGGGCCAGTGCACAGAATTTGCGAAAAAGATTCAGTTTCGAGTTGTTTTAATCGCAAATTCAGGCTTGGCCCTTTTTGTTTGACTGCTGTTTGAGAAGGCTTTCTTTTTTTTATGATCTAAATTGGCAATACAAGGAGAGTTTTAACGCTCTTCAAAGAGCCCTCAATCATGCGCGAGAGCCTCATCCCATGCAGCAAATGAATAGGCAGAGCTTGTAAATTCTAAAGTTGTTTCTGAGGGATTTACCGCAAATGCCCAAAGACCATTAGCTATACCTCGGCAGCTTGAGATAATAGACGGGCCAAAATCAACAAGAGATTCTTTTGTGCCGTTCATCACCCCTTTAAACAGTCCTTTCAAAAAAGCTGATTTATCTACTAATAAATTATTTGCCACATGTTTTGATGTTACAAAAGGGAGAGGAGGGAATGAATTTTTCAATGACCAGTTTGTTTTGATCTCACTAGCTTTAAAGTAATCTTCTAAAGCCAATTCTAGATTATTAATTTCAAAATAAGCCATAGCTCTTTCAACAAGGGCATCGTGATTTTTTGGGTCTAGTTAGATTGCCTCAGTTAAAACTTTAATTGCTTCTTCATAAAGAAGGTGATCGTTCAAGAAAACACCCCTATGGAAAAGCTTTTGAGCAACTGTATCTATTTTTTTAAATACTATTGGTCTATTCGAGATAGCCAAGGGTTAAAAGTTCTTTTTTGACCGATTCGTGGTTTTGGCAAAGGAAAGATTTTAGGCCGAGCGAGCGGGCCATGGTAATGTTTGGCTCGAGGTCGTCGATGAAGAGGGAAGAGGAGGGGTCGAGATTGTAACGCGAAAAGAGGTGGTGGAAGATTTGGGGGTCGGGTTTGACACACTTGACTTGGTAGGAATAGATCCCAGGAATTTCTTCCAGATAGGGGTAGCGGTCTAAGAGCGACTCATGGAGGATTTGGGGCAGGTTGGAAAGGATGTAGCAAGGATGCCCCTTTTTTTGTGCTGCGCGAAGAAGCTCCCATCCTTCTGGAATAGGGGCAAGATATTCCATGGTTGCCGACATGAAGGAACGAACTTTTCCCGGATGCAGGGCAGAAAGCTCGTCGAAAGAGATTTTCCCTTCGTCATGTGATCGCCACTCAGGCGTGTGGGGGAGAAAAGCAAGTTCAGGATTGCAGGCCAGGATTGCAATTTCTTTGGGGTTCCAATGAAAGAGAACCGCTCCGAGATCAAAAATAAAATTCATTCTACAAGATGGATGGCCTGCTTCTTTGGTAATAAGACAATACCTCGTCTCTAGGCTTGGTGACAAGTTCAGCAATTTGACTGTGATAACGGATGGTGTGAATATCTCAAGAGTTCATCGAGGTATTGAGATTGCTAAACATATAACAAGTGATGGCGAAAGCGGCAAAGCTTATCGTCGTTAAAATTCTCAGATCAAAAAGGTATTGATATTGTCCAACGAGGGGAAAAAGAACGAGAGGGATCAGATCAAAAAATTAAACCAGAGATAACGCAGAGAAAAGATTGCTGGCGAACCTAAAATCGTTCCGATCCTTGTGGATTAGACGAGGATGGGGAGGCGTCCTGTTGTATAGGTCTTCTCAAAGGGAAGAGCCACTGGGTTTAACGGCTGCTGAGTCACATTGGCATCTGGCCAAAGAGACAATTCAGCTCTATCGTAATAGTGATCGACAAATCTGTGAGTTTGCCTTGTTACTAGAACAAGACCCGGTTCATGTTGGATATGATGACGGGCATTTTGGCCATAGCCATGCCCATAAATTTTTGTTCTCATCACAACTCTTGGAATCATGTAATTTTGAGTCCCTACGTGATGGCGAGCAAAGGTGCAGGCTTCTCCTTTAAGTTGTGGATTTGCCTCATAAGCGAGAAGGTGGTTGTAAACATGCCACTCGCCAGTGAGTCGGGCCTTTAAGGCGGCCATAATGAGGGGAGTGTAATGGACGGCGCGGAACGGTGAGTGTTCCCGATTAGAGAGCGCGTTACCGATCAAATCAGTGAAAATAAAATGCCCGGTGTCTTCTCTATACCAGGCATAAGAATCGATGTCAGCCCCTCTTCCGATCAGATCTTCGATCTCAAGTAACTTATTATTCTGATGATTAGCTGCCATCGCTTTGAAAAGCTTTTCAGCAAGAGTCTTAGCCTTCCAGGGACTAATTGCATGGCGCATCAACCCAGAAGCGTTATCGATCAATGGCAATCGATTGATATTTCTATAATTTTCTTGAGTATCTCTGTCTAAAGTCAGACAGCCATGTTCTTCGATGAATTTAGCGTAACTTTTTCTGTTTAGGACATAAGTTTTACCATTCAAAGTGGCTTCAAAAGACACCCCAAACAGTCTGGCAAAGAATTGAGTAAAAAAGTTGTTGTAACAGTTGATACTTCTCTTTTGGAAGTACTTTCCATCAGCAATGAATAGGCGACCACCGTCGACTTCAGCGAAGTAATGTCTTTCTCTATCGTGGGCTACAGCGGCCATGAATCCTTCTCCAAAAGTAAACCCAAAATTGTGGGGACAAATTGTTAATTTAGATTAAAAATTAGGTTGTCATTCGATCAATAACTTCAAAAAGTGAGGTCGGAGTGAGTGTTTTGGGAAGAAGGGAGCGGCGATCAACAAGGTCTTTACCCACTTTTTTTTGCACAACGAGGGTATGTTTTTCGATTTTTATCAACGGACATCTCCTTTCTGCTCCGAGGACCCTTCCTTTCGAAATCACAAGGAGCCAATCTGCCTCTGGGGGAAGAGGGCCAAATCGATCGATGAGCTCTTCTTTTAGAGAATCGACCTCTTTGAGAGTCAAAGCCTCTCCAAGCCTTCGGTAGATATCAAGACGTAATGATACGTCAGGAACATAGAGATCGGGGAGTTTGGCAGGTAAAGAGGTCTCTATTTTGCATTCGGTGAGATGTTTTGGCCCCTCCCCTTTGAGGGATTGGATCGTTTTCTTCAGCAATTTGCAATACAGGTGGAATCCGACAGAGGAGACCTCTCCTGATTGCTCAACCCCTAAGAGATCGCCAGCCCCTCTAAGCTCCAAATCGCGTAGGGCTACTTTCATCCCTCCGCCATGGCCCGAAGTCGTGACAAGTGCCTCTAATCTTTTTCGGGAAAGTTCGGGGAGCCGATCGACCTTACGGACCAAAAAGTAACAAAAAGCTTTCCGGTTCCACCTTCCGACCCGACCTCTCAACTGATAAAGATCGGCAATGCCGAAAGTATCGGCCCGATCGATGATGATGGTATTGGCATTAGGGATGTCGATCCCATTTTCGACAATCGTGGTGGCGACTAAAACATTTGCTTCACCCTTTTTGAAGGTGTGGAAAATCTTATCGATTTCATCGTTTGAAAGCTGTCCGTGACCCACAATGATGTTGGCTTCTGGGACAAGTTTTTTGATGTTATTAGCTACTTCAAAAATCGATTCGACCCGATTATGAATAAAGTAGACCTGTCCCCCCCGATGAATTTCACGGCGGATGGCCGTTTGAATCAGAGGGTCGCTCGGTTCTGCTAAAATCGATTGAATCGGGAGGCGGTCTTGAGGGGGAGTTCTGATTTCTGAGACGTCTCGAATGCCAATCAAGCTCATGTAGAGGGTACGTGGAATCGGAGTGGCAGAGAGGGTGAGGCAATCGACCCCCGCCTTCAATTTTTTGAGGTGCTCCTTAGCTTTGACACCAAAGCGCTGCTCCTCATCAATGATCACAAGACCAAGATCTTTAAACCCGATATCGTCCCCAATGACCCGATGGGTTCCAATCAGAATGTCGATCGAACCTCGCTTGGTCATCTCGATGATCTCTTGCTTATCTCTTGGTTTAACAAACCTGGAGAGGTGGGCGATTCGGATGGGAAAATCTTCAAAGCGGGAAACAAAGTTTTCGTAGTGTTGAAGAGCAAGCAAGGTTGTCGGTACTAAAACGGCCACCTGCTTTCCTCCATCAACAGCCTTGAAAGCAGCTCGCATGGCCACTTCTGTCTTACCGTAACCAACATCACCGCCAATGAGTCGATCCATCGGCTTGCCACTTTCCATATCCTTTTTGAGGGCATCGATCGCGGCTAATTGGTCGTCGGTCTCGATGTAAGGAAAGGCATTTTCGAAGGAGAGCATCTCTTCGGTGTCTGCTGGAAAAGTGTGGCCACCTACAAGCTCACGCCTTGCATAATTGATCAGCAGTTCGTTGGCGTAGCCTAAAATTTCCCTTTCGGTTTTTTCTCTGATATGGCGCCACTTAGGGGAGCCGATCTCAGAAAGTTTGGGTACAGATAAATTGGCCCCCACGTAGCGGGTGATGAGGTGGGATTGATGGAGAGGGACAAAAAGCTTTCCAGCCTGTGCATATTCTACAAGAAGATATTCGGTTTCGACTCCCTCGTGATTCGGCCTTTTGTCAAAGCCAATAAAACGGCCAATCCCATGGTTCATGTGAACGACGAGATCCCCAGGATCAAAAGTTTCCAGTAAAAGGGCGTTGGAATGGTGAGTCGATCGTTGTCTCTGCCGTCTGATTTTTGGACGGTGGGTCCACTCGGCATAAGGGAAAATAATTTTCTGATCTCGACTGTCAGCCAACCCTTCTGACAAATAACCTCTTTCGAACTGGTAATTTTTTTGAGGTGCCAGCGATTCCCAGACTGCTTTTAAACGCTCTTCTTCTCTTTCACTATCGGCTAAAAAAGTTACCGCATGAGGCAGAAGGGCTGCTATTAGAGGC
>JAGVKY010000086.1 GCA_020050175.1 Parachlamydiales bacterium | reverse complement strand
CGTGTGCTCTTCCGATCTCATTTCTCTTGAAATTGTTTTTGTGAATTTAATTTCAAATGCATCTAATTTTTGATTAAGCTCAACAACTAGATCTACTTCAACACCAGATGCTGTTCTGTAAAAAAAGCATTCAAATCTTTCAGGTCTTGCAGATAGTCTTTTTATATATTCCATCACCACCATGTTTTCAAAAATATGGCCCCGCTCTGCTGCTTTAAAAAGGCGCTCTGCTGAATCTATTCCGAGCAAATAACAAAGAAGGCCGGTATCAACGAAATAGACTTTTGGCATTTTTACTAATCGCTTCGAAATGTTGTTATGATAGGGTTTTAGAATGTAAATGATGTAAGTTGCTTCAAGTAAAGTAAGCCAATCTTTGACTGTTGGCTGGCTAATGCCGACTTCTTTTGCTATTTCGCTCATGTTTAATAGCTGTCCTGCTCTTCCAGCAAGCAAGCCAATAAATGTTTGAAATCGAGTCAAATCGGTAATGGCCTTCATACTCCGCAGATCTCTTTCGATGTACGTTGATAAGTAAGAACTTAACCATAAATTTTTATCTATTTGCGGTATGGCAAAAAATTCAGGATAGAAACCTGTAACGATCTGATTAGCACAAGAAATGTCATTCAATTGCGAATTTTGGTGATGAGGTATATGACTTATTTCTTCCCAGCTAAGGGGATAAAGCTGAAATATGGCAATTCTACCAGCTAATGTTTCCGACACACCCTTCATGAGTTGGAAAGTCTGCGAACCGGTAAGAATATACTGCCCGTAACTCCTTCGATTGGCGTCCACTTTTATTTTAATATAAGAGAGGAGTGAGGGAGCATATTGAATTTCATCCACAATCAAAGGAGATGGGTATGAGCTTAAAAAAAGTTCTGGATCTTTGTTAGCCAGTTCCCGCATTAAGGGGTTGTCTAAAGTAATATATTGGAAATCTTTGAAACAATGCTGGAGCAAAGTGGATTTTCCGGCCTGCCTTGGGCCCGTGACTAAGCAAACAGGGAACTGTTTTGCAGCAGCCTTTAGTCTCTTTTCTATTGTTCTATGGACGTACATAAGATCCTCTTCTATCTTCAAGATAAAGAGTAGGCAGAATTCAAGCAATTTCAAAGTGTCGGTTTGAAATTGCTTGAATTTATTCAAGCTTATGCAGTTGCTTGCGAACCTTCGATCCCTATAGGGTGGCAAAAGATCTCGAGTGGGGAGATGTCTTCGTTGAATGAAGACCGAACACGATTAGCAGGATCTGAAGGAATTAAAAAAGAAAAAATAACAGGACGGAGGTGCGATCCTGTAGCCGCTTTAGCGGCGTATCTTGTTATTTTTTCTTTTTTTGATCTATTCGGATCCAACTTATCCTGTTTCTTATTCGAGATCTTCCTCTTCGTCCTCGTCTAGGTCATCCTCGTCATCAATGACGATAGGCTGAGGCTTAGGGATGACTTTTTCGGCTTTCTTGGGGTCTGTCTTCTTTTTGGTTGGGCCATTGCCTGTAGCAAGGTCTACCCAGATAGGGGAGGACCAGGCCATATGACCATCTTTTTGGAAAGCGCGGAGGAAGTAGTAGACGAAGTTGGGCTTGCCACCTTTAGCCGGCAGAGCACTTGCCGCAATCGGTGTCATATCATCGTATGTGAATTCGAGAAAGTAATCGGAGGAATGGAGCGTCTCGATCACTTGTCCATTACGAACAATTTCGATTCTATCGAGCTCTTTGGTTCCAGCTACAAAACCGCGGATGTGGCGGTTAACAGCTAGGCCAGGCTTATCGTCGACGGAGAGCTCTTGACCCATCTTCGCAGAGGCAATCGAGAACTCAACGACGATTCTTTCACCCGTCGTGGCGTAGCAGCTACGGTTGTAAAGAGCCTCTCCAATCGCATTTTTGGAATGAGCTGTCGTAATAACTGCCGTAAGTCCTGGGTGATATTGAACCTGATCGGCATCAAAAAGGGGAGCAAAGATCCCTCGGTCATCTAAGCCACCAGCGACAAAACCAAAACGGCAGTTTTTATTTAAGGCTTCAATGACAGCCCCTTCGCTATCGGAAGATATTCCACTTTTCCCTTTACCTGATTGAATCGGGTAAGGGTTGCCATTTTTTTCAGTTCTTTCAGAAGAACCCCAAGCGTTGTAAATCTCAACGACCCGTTCGAAATCGGGGTCAAAGGCTTTGAAATTAAAGCTGTACCCCTTTGCCATCGAAAAAGAGGGGATAGAGATCATCTCTTTTGGAGAAAAAGCTTTGTAAAGTCGTTCTAAGGTAGAACCTTTCGCATCTTTTTTGCGGATAAGTTGCTTCTGATCTTTGAGATAAAGGATGTGTCTTACACCTTCTGTCCCTGCATCGCCCACTCTTTGGAAGCCGACAAACGTGGTAAAACGGTCCTCTTCGTCAAATTCTTGTGTAGATTGTAAGAGGTTTTTCCACAGTTCGTTGCTTGTCTCCTCAGAATCTTCAAAAGGGGAAATCGCAAAGAAGTTAAGGGCTCTTTCATCTCTAAAATGACGAAGGCAGCTGTCAATGTTTTCAGTGGAATCGATTTTTTCCGATTCCCCGTGAAGGAGGCCCCACATCAAAAGACGGTCAGTCTCGTCTGTGCAGCGGATAGGGGAGGAGCGGTAGACTTTTTTGTTTTTTAGGTTCCTCAACTGGATCGTAAAGACCCCTTTTTCATTGAAATAGAGGTTAGGAAGGATGATAAAACCAGTTTCAGGAACGAAAAGACGCCAGTTTAAATTTTCTCTTAAACCTTCATAGCTCAATTCTATGAGGGTGTCTTCGTCAGTTTCACTCGTTAAATTGCCAAATTTATCTTCAAAACGGACAGTGATATCAAACCGTTTATTTTTCCCCACCATCGATGGAGTCAAAATTTTAACAGTGGAGAGGTCGCTTCCAAGGACATCGAGGTTGAAAATTTCAGGTTCGCCAAAGCGCTGCTTCCCAGTTGGATCAATATAAAGAGAGAAGGCACGTCTTCTTTGAGAGTTAGTTTGGACACGGTTGCCGCCCCCTTTATCTCTCAGCTTAAGATCACTCGTCCCCACAATGATGGCAAAGCTTTCACCAGTAGCAACAGCTTTTGGCAATGTGAATTCATAAAGAGGGAGGAAGCTTGTTGGGACTTCGACCTGTTTAGGGACGGCAGTTGTTCCATCATCCATCTGCAGGAAGATGGTGTTTTCTCCTTTTTTCGATGCTATTTCAGGGATTTGCCAATCAATTTCCCTTCCACTGCTCTGTAGATCGAATCTCAGTTTTGTTCCTTTAGGGAGAGACTGGGCGGTGGTATGGATAAATTTCCAAGTTCCAACATCTCCGGCACGGACATGAGAAGGTTCACAATAGGAAATAGATCGACGCATTAAAATACCTTACTTGGAAAACGATGTTGGCCCTTTTAATAGTTTTTGATGACTAGCAAGAGAGAGTGTTTCTCTTCTTGCCCCTTCTTTACCTGCTGAAAGGGCGTCAGCAAGGTGGCAAAGGGATCCTATCTCAGTTATTGGTTCCACTTCAAAATGGTGGCAACCTACTCCATTCGAAACTTCTGGGGATTCTCCATAGTTGGAAAGAAGCTCCATCCCTGCCAAAGCATGGGACTTTTCTTCAGAAACGATAGCTTTTCCAATGTCGTGGAGCAATCCAATCCTTCTTCCTAAAGCTTCCGAAAGACCCAATTCTACAGCCATATTGCCGAGAATCAGGCCAACCTCTTTCGAATGGTCGAGTAAATTTTGCCCAAAACTATAACGGAACGATAACTTTCCTAAAACATGACTTATACTTGGATGAGAAAAAGTGAGGCCCAGTTCTCGAAAAGCTCCCTCGCCGATCTTGGTAATCTCTCTATCCCATCCCTGCTTGACTCGATCGATCACCTCTTCGATCCTTTTAGGAAAGATCTTTCCATCGAGGAGAAGTGTTTCAATCACCCT
>JAGVKY010000032.1 GCA_020050175.1 Parachlamydiales bacterium | reverse complement strand
GCTTTTCTTCCGGCAAAATATTTCAAGTAAATTCGCAAGGTACCAATGGTTCCTTTAACATTAACTTGAAAACTTTCGACCATTCCCTTTTCTTTAAGGATGCCTGCAAAGCTCTCCTTCATTTTACTCCAGGGGATGTCAACAAAGCGTTTCCGTGCAGCACTCGCATTACGGATTCGAGTTAGGAAATCGGCTATTGGATCACTCAAATTCATCTGAAATACCTTAAGCTGCTACAACAATGGGTAAATTTTTAAAAGGAATGCCGAGCTGGCGCAGTAGCTCGACACACTCTTCATCACTCTTTGCAGATGTGACAAAGGTTATGTTCATTCCTTGAACCTTCTTTAATTCATCCAGATCAACTTCGGGGAAGATCTGCTGATCTTCAAGACCAAGCGAATAATTGCCGCTTCCATCACACTTTGGATTAAAACCTCTAAAGTCTTTAATCCTAGGGCATGCAATGTTGCAGAATCTGTCTAGAAAATCGTACATCCTGGTGCCTCTAATCGTCACCTTGATACCGATAGGCTGCCCTTGACGAAGTTTAAAGTTCGAAATGGCTTTCTTCGATTTCACGACAATCGGCTTTTGGCCCGTGAAGTTTGCGACTTCTTTTAGCAGCTGCTGGACAATATTTTTATCTTTGGCAGCTTCAGCAATTCCCATTGATAAGACAATTGTCTTGAGTCTAGGGATCTGCATAACGTTCGGATAACCGAACTTTTCTTGAAGATCTTTTTTAATCTGGCTTTTGTAACGTTCTTTTAGACGAGACATGGAATCTAACGACCTTTCTTCAACGTTCTGTAGACGACCTCTTTGTCGCCCTCTTTGTAATAAATCTCTTTCGCACCTGTATCAGTTCGGCGTGTCCGGAGACGAACAGGTGTACCACCAACTTCCAAAGCCACGTTCGATGCGTTAATAGGTTTTTCAACCTGTACGATCGAACCCTTAGGGTTTTGTTGTGTTGGCTTCACATGCCGTTTTCTGACGTTCACACCCTGTACGATAACTTTATCGCCTAGGACGCGAAGAATCTGCCCTTTTAAACCTTTGTTGTTCCCAGAGAGAACAATCACTGGATCATCTTTTTTTAGATAAGACATACCGTTCTCCTTAGATCACTTCTGGTGCAAGCGAGGTTATTTTTAGGAATCCTTTATCTCTGACCTCTTTCGCTACAGGTCCAAAGATACGGGTCCCTTTCGGGTTTAGTTTTTCGTCAATCAATACACAACTATTGCCATCAAACCGTAGCTTAGAGCCATCAGGTCGACGAATATAGTGGCGTGTCCGGACGATGACCGCTCTGACAACATCGCCTGCTTTGACGCTGCCATCTGGTGTGGCTTCGCGCACAGAACAAACAATAACATCGCCAACATAGGCATAACGTCTTTTAGAGCCGCCAAGGACCTTAAAACACTTAACTTTTTTTGCCCCCGTATTATCGGCGACATCTAGGAGCGTCTCTTGCTGGATCATCTCTTTAAAGTCTCTCTTTGCTCTTTCTCAAGCACCTTTTCCATGTCCGACCTTCTCAACCACTCTCCAACGCTTCAGCTTGGATAGAGGTCGGGTCTCCATGATCACCACAAGATCTCCCTCTTTAACATCAGGATTCTCATTGTGGGCATAATATTTTTTCGCCCTCGTTACGATCTTCTCATATTGAGGATGACGGTAAGACCGTTCAATCTTTACGACAACAGTCTTATTCATCTTTGCCGAGACTACTGTCCCAGTCTTAAGTTTTCTTTTGGCTCGTAAGTCTTCCATTATCTGCCGTCACGCCCTTTTTCTTTAAGAATCGTCAATGTTCTTGCTCTTTTTTTACGAAGAGCTTGAAGAAGGTGCGGTTTGTCTAATTTTTTATTTAAGCTAAGTTCATTCCGTAGTTTGAAAAGCTCTTTAGATGTCTCAAATAGAGATGCCTCTAGCTCTTCTAACGACTGGTCTCTTAGCGATTGAGCAAGCTTACTCATGGGTATCCTTAACCAACTCTCTCTACACGTTCAACAAATCGGGTCTTCAAAGGTAGCTTTGCAGCTGCTCTCCGAAGAGCATTTTGTGCCATTTCCTTAGGAACATTCCCTACTTCAAAGAGAACTTTTCCAGGTCTAACAACAGCAACCCAATGATCTACAGCTCCTTTACCTTTACCCATCCGAACTTCAGCCGGCTTTTTAGTCACAGGCTTATCTGGAAAGGCTCTGATCCATACCTTCCCTTTACGTTGGAAGTAACGGTTGATCACAACACGGCATGCTTCGATTTGCTGATTCGTGATCCAACCTCTTTCGAGAACTTGAATTCCGTAATCACCGAAATCAACAAACGCTGATCCCTTTGTCAAACCAGAGCAACTTCCCTTTTGCATTTTGCGGAACTTAGTCCGCTTGGGCATCAAAGTCATGCTGCGACCTCTTTCTTAGGAACTACTGCCTCACCCTTATTGATAATAACTTTTATCCCAATCGACCCGTGTGAGGTCTTTGCGGTCGCATGGGCATAATCTATATCTGCTCTCAAAGTATGGAGCGGTACACTACCATCTTTGTAACCTTCGGTTCTTGCAATTTCTGCTCCACCGACGCAGCCTGAAATTTGTAGCTTGATCCCTGCAGCTCCAGCATCCATCGAGGCTTGGATAGCCTTTTTGAGGACGCGGCGGAAAGGAATCCTTCTCTCGATTTGACGAGCGATACCATCTGCAACGATTTGTGCATCCAGATCAGGACGCTTGATCTCTTCTACTTCGATCCAAACATCTTTTTTTGTGAGTTCAGAAAGCTCTTTCTTGAGAATTTCAATCTCAGATCCTTTTTTCCCAATCACAAGTCCTGGGCGAGCGGTCGCTATCGTGACCTCGATTTTATCGCTCATTCTTTTGATCTTGATCTTAGAAGTTCCTTGACAACATGACTTCTTCAAGAGAAATTCACGTATTTTAGCGTCTTCTAAAAGAAATTTACTAAATTCCTTTTTGTTCGCGAACCAACGTGAGCGCCAGTCTTTTCGGATCACTAACCGAAAGCCAATTGGATTACCTTTTTGTCCCATAAACCGCTAAACCTTACTCTACGTTCACTATGACGGTGAAGTGACTCAACCGCACACGATAGGGGTGGCTCCCCCCTTTGTTCTTCGGCTTCGACCTTTTATAGTCTGGGCCTTCGTCCACACGGACTTCCACAACTTTCAGTTCCTCTTTGGAAACATCTTGTTGCATCACTGCGTTGGCTACTGCGCTTCTCAACGTCTTAATTAGGAGTCTCCCCCCTTTTAAGTTGCTAAAACGAAGTTCAGCTTCTGCCACTTCAACAGGAAGATTCCGTATGAGGGCAGCTGCAAGCCGCGCTTTTTGAGGAGAGATCCTCAAGTATTTTGAAATTGCTTTCGCACCATTTCTCATCATAAAAGCAGCTTACCTCAACCCTCTTTACCCTTAAGCGGGTGACCTTTGAACGTTCTCGTAGGAGAAAACTCTCCCAGACGATGTCCGACCATATTATCAGAAACGAAGACAGAAATGAACTTCTTTCCGTTGTGAACCTCAAAGGTTATCCCTACCATTTCTGGAGTGATCATCGATCGACGCGACCATGTCTTGATCGGCTTTTTCGACCCATCTTTGAGTCTATCTTTCACTTTCTTTTCGACATGGAAGTCGACGAAAGGCCCTTTCTTTAACGAACGTGGCATAGGATTTACTTCTTCCTGCGATCTTTAACGATAAACTTACGAGATTTCTTCAGAGGTCTCGTTCTCAAACCTTTGGCAAAAACAGCCCAAGGAGATTGAGGAATATTCCCCTTGCTTCTCCCCTCTCCACCCCCGTGTGGGTGGTCGACTGGATTCATCGCGTTACCCCGTACTGTTGGACGGATACCCTTCCAGCGAGAACGACCCGCTTTTGATTCACTTCTCAAACTGTGCTCTGGATTCGATACTGCACCAAACGTTCCCATGCACTTTTCGCTGACCATTCTCATCTCGCCGGATGGCATACGAAGAGTAGCAAGCCCACTACTACGCGCCATAAGCTGAGCTGAAAGTCCAGCCGAACGGACAAGCTTTCCGCCTCTCCCTGGGATCATCTCGATATTATGAATCATCGAACCAATCGGCATATATTTAAGTGGCATTGCACACCCTGGATTAAAAGGGGGCTCAATGCTCGTCTGAACAATGTCACCTTCTTTCAAGCCTTGAGGAGCGATAATATAACGCTTTTCACCATCGGTGTAATTTAAAAGGGCAATGTAAGAAGACCGGTTGGGATCATATTCAATCGATGCAACTTTTGCTGGGATGTCATATTTATCCCTTTTGAAGTCGATTATCCTGTACTGTCTTTTATGCCCCCCACCTTTATGGCGGCAGGTAATATGACCAATGTTATTGCGCCCGTTTGTTCTTCTCTTTGGAAGAAGAAGACTCTTTTCAGGATCAACAGTTGCTCTCGCACCTGGACTTACTCGAGTCAGCGTCTCGTTCATAGGAAGAACAAGCTGCCTACGCCCTGGGGATGTTGGTTTACTCTTTTTTAACATGTCCTAAAGCCTTCCTCTCTTAGAGATCCTCGAGATTGTCTTTTGGTTCTAAGGTGACAATTGCCTTCTTAAATGAAGATTTTGTCCCTTCCCGGCCGCGTCTTCCACATGGCTTCGGTTTGACACGGATCGTGTTCACTTTCGTTACTTTGACACCATGTTCTTTGTAGATCTCTTCAACTGCATCTTTGATCTCATGCTTATTGGCACGAGGATCAACGAGAAACACATACTTGGGTTGATCACATCTTGCAACAGAACGGTTAGACTTGTTGTTCTTGAGCTCTTGCAAGGTGCGCGACTTTTCGGTCACGTAGAAAGACTTAATGATCTCAAATGGATTTTGCTTATTTGCCGTAGTCATATCTATGCTCCTACCAACCAAGCTGTCAGTTCTTCGAGTGCTTTTTCAGACACAACGAGATGGTGGGCTGAGAGGATATCATAGCCTGAAATCGTCGATGCAATCACAAAGTTGGCACAAGGAATATTTCTTACGCTTAATTTAAATGCGTGGTGACTTTCTTGCGGCGCGTGGAGGAAGAATTTTTCTCCAAATTCATCTTCCAACTCAATTAAGGCGCTCTCTCCTAGGAAAAGAACTCTTCTATTAAGGCCAACTTTATCCAAGAAATGGGCCACTTTCTTTGTCGAAGGTTCATCCACTTTAAAGTTATCGATGATGATGACTTTTCCTTCGCGGATTTTTTCACCGAGCAAAGCACGAATAGCAGCCCTTTTTTCCTTTTTATTGATCTTGACATGCTGATCAAATTTAGGTTTAGGACCCATCGGTCTTCCTCCCCCCTTATATTGGGTTGAGGCGAGCGACCCTTGACGTGCACGACCTGTCCCCTTTTGAGGGTGAGGCTTCTTCGTACTGTGGCTAACTTCGCTTCTTCTCTTAACGCTTGCCGACCATTGCCTTTGGTTTTCGCGCAGGGCGATAATGTAGTCTTTCACGGATTGGCTATTGGCTTTAGCATCGACGAGATCGGTAGAGGGGGTGATTTCCCCATGCTCTTTGCCGGATAAATTGTATTTTTTAAGTGTAACCATGAGATTGCTCCTTTGCTCCACTTACGACTTTAAGGCTGGGGTAACTTTGACCATCGCACCAACTGGTCCAGGGACTGTCCCTTTTACAAGGATGACACCCTTTTCTTTGTCAATGTGGACAATTTTTAGGTTTTGCACAGTCACGGGCTTATGACCCATGTGACCAGGCTTTTTTGTTCCGGGAAAGTTACGACCAGGGGTTGTTCTCATACCGGTTGAACCGCCGTGACGGTGGAAACCAGAACCGTGAGCAGCAGGACCCCCAGCGAAGTGGTGCCGTTTGATCACCCCTTGGTAACCTTTACCTTTGGAGACAGACCTAGCGTCAATAAATTCGATCCCATCAAAATGCTCAACACCAATCTCCTGACCGAGAGCGTAGTCAGAAGCTTGAGAGACTCTCGATTCTGATAAGAATCGGCGAGGCGCGATGTCGGCTTTCTTAAAATGACCTAATAGAGGTTGAGTGACTCTTTTTTTCAGAGTCTCTTCATGATTGACTTGCAATTTCTGAAAGCCAAGCTGAATGGCCTCATAGCCATCTTTATCCGTTGTCTTTAATTGGACCACGACATTCGGTTCTATTTCGATGACGGTGCAAGGTGTAACATTGCCCTTATCATCGAACCTTTGTGTCATGCCGACTTTTTTGCCCATTAGCACTAGCTTTGGGACTGTATTTTCTTTGCTCTGAACCATACACAAAACCTTTTCCAGACCCTAAAACTTGTTGAGTTACGAGTATCTAGAGGAGTGTCAAAATCATACGAGAGGTTAAACAACGGCTGAAGGGCTTACCTGCAAAGATGATCTTTTTCTTTGTTTCTCACCATTAGATGGACTAAGCGGGTGAGTCTACAGGTTAACTGCCAATTCGTTGTTTATAGGTCTTCTCTATACGAACGCCAAGATCTTAGCTGAAAGTTGTTTAGAAATGCAACAAAAAGAAAAGGGGGGACAAATGCCCCCCCTTTTCTACTGATAGATTAGCGAAAAAATTAGGCACCTTTAGAGAAAACAGCCTCTGCAAGAACTCTCTTATCCTGCGAAACTCTGTCAGGTTGCTCGATTCTTAATTGTGCGATGTTGAAGTAATCCATATCTTTGCGCCCTTTCGGAGCAAGTTGAGCCAACGCTTTTTTATCTGCATCTTGATAAGCCATCACGTATTTCCAAAGATTGGTCAACCCGAGGATAACACCAGCAACAAACAACCCAAGCCCAATAAAGGGGAAAGGATTTTTGTTACCAATTCGGTAGACCATCCAGACAACAAGCCCTTTAGAGGTACCATTGAAGAAGTTTGCAAATTGCTTTTCGTTTTCCGCCTCAATTTTAGACCGATCAGGTTTTTGATTCCTGTCCCGAACAAAGGTTCTATGAGCAAGAAAGACTCCTACACCGACGACACTCAAAGCGGATGAGATCATGACAGAATAAGCCTTAACACCTTTGAGACCTAAACTTTTTAGAGCCGCACCAAAAACCGGTATTTTCCCAACCTGTTCAGCTAAACGGCCGTAAGTTGCCACTCCGATCATCTCTAAGAACATCAAGGTGTCCATGAGGTTGCCGAGCTGCAGAAAAGGATTTCCAATCGTTGAGAAAAATTTTTCCCAAGTTAATCCAGGTTTAAATTCTCTTATCCACCAAATGGGAGCTTTTCCAACTACGGCAGGAGCCATCAGGTTTTTACCAATGGTTACTAGAAATTGAAAAAAGGGCAAAGCTAAGGCAGTTTGACCGACTTTACCTACGAATCCGCCAGAAGTTGACATAAGTTCAAAAAGAGGCTTAACAATACCTTCTACAAACTTAACCGATTTATCCACTTTGTCTGTGTCAGCAGTAGCAGCTTGCCACGCATCAAAGCAAGCTAAGCGTTCACCAAATCTCTTTATAATATAAGTCATAACTGATTCCCCCTTTAAACTGCGGCTGCTGGTAATGCTGGCAAATTTGGATTTGCGGTTTTTGCGGCGCTTATTATATCTCTTCGAGCTTCGATCTTTGCATCTTTTCTAAATTTGACTAAGTTTATGGTGATGATACCTAGAATCCCGGCAAAAATCGCAAAAGCTGCAAGAGTAATCTTATGTGTCACTCCAAAAAGTTTGATACCGTTATAGACCGTCAAAGAAGATCTAATACCAAGTTTTAAGCTCTCTTTTTCTGGAGATCTTGAAAGATCATTTTTAAGATTTGCAAGGTAACGGATACTTTCAGCTGTCCAAGCGCCGTAAGCGACGAGGAGGAGCAAAGAGGAGGCTTTGCGCCAGGCAAACATCAGATTTTTGGCTGCTACTTCGCCAAAGAACTTAAACACTCCCATTCTTGCCGCAACAGGCACGCAAAGGCTCACAAAGAGTTCTGCTGTGCTATGGATACAGGCAAGAAGGAATGAAAAATGAGTGACTGCCCGTAAAGGACGGAATTTAAGATCATACTGAAAGGCCGTTCTGCCTGCCCGGTTTGTGTCTTCGTACACTTTAAAATTGACACCTGGGGCAAATTCTTTTTTGTTTTTGCCATCGGAGTCCTTAACAGGGCGGCCTTCATCGTCTAAGTAATCCATGATCATCAGGGCATTGGGATTGAAATTAGGACCATCACCAAACAAAGCGATTTTTGTTTTTACATAATCTTTGTCTTTTGCCTGTCCGAAGTAGGGGATGTACTGAAGGAGCCAAATCACAACAATGGCATCATTGACCGCGCGGATCGATTTTAGGAGAAGATCATTCTTACCAGGGTAATAAGCTGGTGCATAAGTTTTAAGGAGGACTAGAATATGCTCGCCTGCTCGATAAAGCTCTTCCCTCGACCCGATGCCGGTGAGTGTAGTTTCTAAAACTTGAGCGCATCTTGTTAGGGCGTTATTCAATGCTGCTATTGCCATGTGTGCCTCACGATTGGTGAAACTGGACAATATATAGGAAAATTCGAATTTTTGAAACTACTTAATTAAAAATAGAAATTTAATGAAAAACACAAATATTTCTATCGGCATTGCTGTGCTAACTTACAACTCCAAGCATCACTTGCCTCATTGCCTACCCCCTCTTCTAAACTCCCCTTTAAAGCCAACAGTCTTAGTGGTCGACCCCGACTCTAAAGATGGAACCCCAGAATTTGCAGAAAGCCTTGGAGCTAAGGTGCTAAAAATCCCTTATCGGGAGTTCAATCATGGCCTAACTCGGGAAAAAGCAAGAAAAGTATTAGGAACCGATATTGTATTATTTATGACACCTGATGCTTATCCAAAAGATAATTTATTTTTGGAAAAATTAATTAAACAAATCACTGTAACCGGAGCTGACCTGGCCTATGTCCGCCAACTTCCCAAACAGGGCTCCTCTCCTTTCGAGGCCCTTCCCCGCTTAATCAATTATCCTGAGACAAGCCATGTCAGATCATGGAATGAGAGAAACAAATGGGGCAGCTTCCTTTTTTTCTTCTCAGACTCTTGCGGCGCCTACCGGAATGCCGCCCTTGATCGGATCGGTGGATTTAAGGAATGTATATTAGGTGAGGATACCCTTGCTTGCGCTAAAATTTTGGAGCAAGGAGGCAAAGTGGCCTATGTCGCTGAGGCCGAGGTTTACCATTCTCATACCTATTCTTTACTTCAAGAATTCAGAAGATATTTTGATACCGGCTTGGCAAGAGAAGATTTGAAACCCTATCTTGATCAAGTCGGGAATGATTCCGAATATGGTAGAAGTTTTGCCAAAATTTTTTTAAAACAATTATCTTGGAAGGAGATTCCTTATGGAGTTGTTCAACTTGGGATGAAATGGCTCGGCTACATGACCGGCAAGACGGTCGGCAAAAAGCTTCCCCTCAAAATAAAAAAGATGCTTTCAAGTCAAAAGTTTTATTGGACATCGCTCGCCTTCGAAGAGAAAACAAGATAAACAAGATTTAAATAAATAATAAGAGGATGGACAGGATTAGCCGCTCTTGGGGACGGGTAATCCTGTCCATCCTCTTATTATTTATTTGAAATCCTTCGATCCTGTTCTACAGGAATTCGAGGTCGGGCAAAGCGCCTCTCAACCAATCTTCAGCCTTCATGGCTCGCTTACCTTCCTGTTGCACTTCTAACAGTTCAACAGAGCCTTCCGCAGTGCCAATGATCACTTCTTTGTTCGAAGGAAAGATCGCTTTTGGAGGCAGTTTGATCTCTTCTCGGTATCTTGATCGGAGGAGAAGGAGCTTTTTCTTTTCTTTCCGCTGCAGAATCTCCGTCCAAGCGATAGGATTTGGGAATGCCGCTCTAATCAGGTTGTGAATATCCTTTCCATCTCTGTTCCAATCGACTTTGCACCCCTCAGGGGTTAGCTTCGCTGCATGGGTGGCAAGAGATTCATCCTGTAACTCTTCTTGTTCTTTCCCTTCCGCAATCAGATGGATGGCTTCAAGAAGAGCCTCTTCACCAATTTTTGCAAGAATATGAAAAAGATCGAGAGACCGGATGCCCTCATCAAGAGGGACTTTCCGTGTTAAAAGCATAGGGCCGGCATCCATCTTTTGGACGAGACGGATGATTGTGACCCCCGATTCTTTATCACCAGCTTCAATGGCCCTTTGGATGGGAGCTGCGCCCCTCCAACGTGGAAGGAGACTTGCATGGAGATTGATCGCCCCAAGAGGAGCTAAGGAGAGGAGTGATTCTCGGAGGATCTGCCCATAAGCGACGACAACAAAAAGATCAGCCTGAAGAGGTTTTAAGGCCTCGACCGATTCGGGAGACGATGCTTTTTCCGGCTGGAAGAGAGGGACTGAGGGGGCATGTGTTAAAACCCACTCCTTAACTGGAGGTGGAAGAGGTGTAGAAGAGCGCCCTTTTGGGCGATCGGGTTTTGTGACAACGCCGACAATCTCAACACCATGGTGATGAAGATAGGCCAAAACCTCTCTTGCAATTTCTGGAGTGCCAAAAAAAAGAACCTTCATTCTTTAAGAGAGAGTGCCTTTTCTTCTTCCTCTTCTTCT
>JAGVKY010000096.1 GCA_020050175.1 Parachlamydiales bacterium | reverse complement strand
TCGAAGGCAGAATGGGCCCTTAACGGGGCGCGGGGGTGTCCCCGACTTGTTTTTGATGATTTACTTAGATATTCAGATAGAGTTTTTCAACAACGCCGGAGATAGTCATTAGATCGTTCTAGAAAAGGGGTAACATTTTGTATTATCGTATCACCGGGCATTAAACTTGACTCTGATTAAACCATCCTCTTCTCTGAAAATCAAATCGAGGGCTGTTGTCTTTAGACGGAAACGATCAAACTGTTTCTGTACATCGGGATACAAGCCTAAAAAATGATGGGCGATATTTGAGAAGTCTGGAATAAATTGCTCTCTGCCGCGACGAGGTTGATCAAGTTTACTAAAAATTAAAGAGGCCACACGAGATACACGGTTATCTTGATCGGCCTCTTTTCTGACAGTTACACTAAAGAAAAGGTTGGGTGGAAGTAAGTCTCTGATCTCTTCAGCGATTAATCGATCCTCGAGATTTAAATCGGACCATCTATGAAATTTTCCGTTAGCATGAAGAGGGACGACATTCCAATCGGGGTTAAAAAAGGGAATTTCCTCTTTTTTTGGGTGTTGTTTATTCCACCAGTCAATTTTATAATCTAAAATGGATGTCAATATTGGTTCTGCAGGATATTGGACCAAAGCAACTTTGGCAACTTCACTAAGTTGGATAGACTTGCGATCGAAAAGACCAAACAGGGAGCCGATATGGATCTTAATCCATGTCCAAAGTCCTTTCTTAAGCACACCCAGAACTTGCTGCCCATCGACCGTTTTCACCTGAATTAAATAATCTTCATGATTAAAAATAAACGGGTCGATTTTTCCTACTAACATTAGTAAATCCTATCGAATGAAATTTATAATTAGCAAAAGGTGGATAGAATCATCTATAGACCTAGAGTTCCCACTGCCAGCATTCGAAATCGTGCAGAAGAATGTCGACTGCAGTTTCCTTGTCGTGGGTTTCTAGATCAAGCCAGTGGAAGTTCGGTTCACGGCGGAACCAGGTAAGCTGCCGTTTGGCGTAGCGCCGGGTAGCTTGTTTGAAAGTTTCCATAAAAGCCACATAGGCATCATGAGATCTATCTGTCTCAAGATAGGCTAGCCCTTGCCTGTAACCAATGGCTTGTGAAACGAGAGGATTTTGAGTTAAACCTCTTGGAATCAGCGATTCAATTTCTTCCAAAAGTCCCTGTTCAACCATCCGTTCACAGCGGCGATCAATGCGCTCGTAAAGGGCGGCCCTTGGCCGGTTTAAAAACCAACAGCGAAAAAGAAAATCGTGGGGAGGTTTTGGCGGAGCTTGAGGAATTTCACTCACCTTCTTACCAGAAAGTTCAAGAATTTCCAAAGCTCTCATGATTTTATGCCGGTCGCCTGAGGTGACTCTTCTGGCATATTCAGGGTCAGCTTTGAGAAGTCTTTCATACAAAAGAGTAGGGCCGAGCTCCTCCATTTCTTCTTCAAGACGCTGCCGTAAGTAGGGGTCTGGATCGGGGCCGCTGGGGGGGCCATAAAGAAGGGTATGGATATAAAAACCAGAGCCCCCTACGACAAGGGGTATTTTTCCCCGAGCATAGATTTTTTCCAAGGCAGAAACAGCTTCATGGTAAAACTCGACAACATTGAACGTTTGGTTCAAATCTTTAATATCAACGAGGTGATGAGGAATTAACAGTTGCTCCTCGAGAGTGGGTTTGCTTGTCCCAAGGCTTGCTCCTCGATAGACCTGCATGGAATCGGCTGAGATAATCTCGCCTCCGATTTTATGAGCCAATTGCAAAGCCATTTCACTTTTTCCAACACCTGTCGGCCCTGCCAAGACAAGAGCTCTTTTGCGGCGTGGCTTACCCTCTTTAACCTTCTCTTTTTGAACTTGAAAACACATCTCAAGAAAGCTAGAGGGAAGAACTAAAGGAGGAGCAGAGGACATACTAATCTTTTAAAATCTGTTCGATCTTCTGAAAAAGACTCCGTCTGGTTTTTAGAACTAATTTGCTTTCTTGCAAAGTTTCTAAAACTCCATTCCTAAGATAGACAGATTCAATCCCATGAATCTCCACTAGCTCTTCTTCCATGATCCCCTTGAAAAATAGAATTGAATTATATAGGGATGGCTCAATTTAAAATAGCTCTTGATGGAACTCGAAGATCAAGGGTTCTTTTGCCTTGTATTTTTGGGAGAAGAAGAGGGAGGTCCTTCATCCGTTTCTCCCACTCATCCAACCAAGCCCTGACATAAAGAGTCGGTTCGAGAGTAAGAACAATCTCCCCTCCACGAGGATGGTTGGGATCGAGCCTGGAAAGGTCGATCCTGGAAAGGCGGGGGATTTTGGAATAAATTTTTTTAGCCAAAGGAAAATGAGAAAATTCGACTCCCTCAAAAGGGCGGAATTCCAAAGAAGAGTCGATAGGAAAAACAATTTCGGGCAGCTCTTTTGGCGTGAAGAAAGGAGCAAAAGGAAATAGGACGCCCTCTTCGTCTATTACGCAGTTGTTCCAATTGGCAACTGTCGCAAAGGGATCGCGCAATGTATAACAAACAATTAAAGTTGCAGGAGGTAGCTTATAGAGAGAAGCCTCTTTTATCAGTCCAGTTTTTAAAAGCCTTTCCCTCCCCTCTTTTAAATCAAAAGTGTCAAGGGTGCTGGGATTGTCTTTGGAGAGTTGAAGCCATTCAACAATAGGTTCCAGTTTGAGCGATTCAGAAGAGGTGGAAAGAATCCCGATTTTTTGGATCTCTTCACTTTTGATGGCATCCTGGTGAAAAAGAAAGGGGACGGCTATGACCCAAAAAAGTAGGGTTGTTCCAATAATCACCAAAAAAGGCTTCATGCCAACTCAGAATAGAGATGTGTAATATCCCCTGCTCCAAAAGAAACACAAAGATCGCCTGATTTAAGATCCTTTTTAAGCCGCACCCCCATTCCATCTCGCGCATGAAGAATAATGGGAATCGCTCTTAGTTTCTGGATTTCTTTTTGAAGGAGGAGGGAAGAAATCCCCTCTTTTTGAGGCTCACCTGCAGAATAGATCTCAGTCATGAAGAGGAGATCAGCGTCGTTAAAGGCTTTGCCAAAAAGAGAAAGGCAATCCTCGGTGCGGGAATAGCGATGGGGCTGAAAAACGACGACGATTCGCTTCGTGGGGAAAGCCTGCCTCAATCCTTTCAGTGTCGCTGCAATTTCAGTAGGATGGTGACCATAATCATCTAAAAAAAGGATCCCATCTTTTTCCCCTTTTATTTCGAGCCGCCTTTTGACCCTTTTGAAATAGAGAAAAGCTTGACGGATTTTTTCTTCTGCTACCCCATAACGGAGAGCAAGTCCAAAAACAGCTCCAGCATTTAGAGCTTGATGCCTTCCAATATGGTGCAAGATCACCTGCTGATAATTTTTCCCTTCAAAGGTGATATCAAAAGAGAGTTGCCATCCTGTTTGAGTGACATTGGAAATGATTAAATCATTCGATGCTTCAAAGCCGTAAGAGACTCCAGTTCTTGCTTGATTGGCAAGAACTGGATCATCCCCACAATAAAAAAGAAGATTAGGCTCTTTAACTTGCTGCCGAAACTTTAAAAAGCCTCCCGAAAGAGCCTCTTCGGTTTTCCAATAGCGGAGATGCTCCCGATCAAAATTTGTGATAATAGCACCAAGAGGAGAGCAATTGAGAAAGCTCCCATCGCTCTCATCGGCCTCTAGGACCGCAACGTTTCCTTGGGCACGTCTGCCGTTGACCCCAAAACGAAGAGAAATCCCTCCCAAAAGAAATGAGGGAGATAAACCACCCTCTTCAAACACCTCTGTTAAAAGGGCCGTTGTTGTCGTTTTTCCATGGGACCCAGTGATCGCAAAAAGAGGGATCTCCCCTATTAAACGTCTAGCAAGATCGGAACGGTGCAGAGTTTCGCAGCCTAATCGCCTCGCCTCGCTAAGCTCACTATTTGTTTCTGGAATATCAGAAGAGAAGACAACCGAAAGTTCGTTAGAAATCGTGGTAGAAAAATGACCTTGTGTGACTTTTGCTCCTAAAGACTGGAGCCTTTTTGTGAGTGGAGAGAGGCAGAGATCGCTTCCTGAAACTTCATATCCCTCTTGCAGAAGCCATTCTGCAAGAGCGCTCATGCCAATTCCACCGATTCCAATGAGATGATATTTATTTTTCTCCATCGAGGAACCTTAAAATTGTATCTGCAAAGGAGAGGCCGGCGCGGCTGTTTTCGTAAGTTTTTAAGGCAATTTCCATTTTCGTCAAACGGTCGCGTTGAAAAAGAGAGGCGATCTCTTGAGAAAGTAAATTCGGAGTGGCTTCGACTTCCCGCACAACCAGGCCGCCGCCTACAACATCGGCGATGAAACGACCATTTTGCTCTTGGTGATTATCACTTGCGCGGGGATAAGGGATATATATGGCCGGAAGACTAAAGGCTGTAAGTTCTGCTACTGTACTCGCCCCCGATCTGACGACGGCCAAATCAGCACCCCTTAAGGGGTAGCGCATATCAGTGATAAAAGAGGCCACAAAAGCAGGGAGATGAAGTTTTCTATAAATCCCTTCGATCCTCCTTTTTTCATCAGCCTCCTTTCCAACAAAATGGATCACTTGAAAAGGGGGTAGGGTTTTCATCAGCGAATTGACCGCTTCAACAAACAATTGATTTAAAGACAAAGCTCCCTGAGATCCCCCAAAAACCAAAAGGGTGGGACGGCTAGGGAAAAGTCCCAAATGTCTGCGAGCTTCCTCTTTGCTCAATTGGATGCCCCGATAACCTGGCCGAAGAGGCAACGGGGCATCGACTGCTTTACCCGCGCGCAGAAGTTCAGCAACAGAGGAAAAATGGACCCCCACAAAAGAGCTGTAAGGGGCAAAAAGACGATTGATTTTACCTGGAACGGCGTTTGCCTCATGCAATATGAGTGGAATTCTCTTTAAAATAGCACTCGATAGGATGGGAAGGGTGTAATAACTTCCAAATCCTATTACTAGATCAGGCGAAAACTGCTTTAGAAGGCTGTTACTCCTAATTAAACCATTTGTCAGCCTATATAGACCCTTTAGAAATTTGAAGGGATTTTTAGAGGAGAGAGAATCTGAAGGAATGGAGCGGGACGAAAAATTTTGGTGAAGAAAATAGGGGTTCCCCTCAAGCCCATGGCCGGCAAAGGTGATTTCTAACTCTTTTCTCTTTTCTAAAAGTTCCAAGGCTAGACTAAGTGCCGGAAAAATATGACCGCCAGTTCCTCCTGTCGCCATCACAATCTTCTTTTTCATTGAGCTCTCCCTATATCGTAGAGGATACCCACTCCAAAGGCATTTGCAACAAGAGACGATCCTCCCTGACTAAAAAAAGGGAGATTTAATCCTGTCGGAGGCAAAAGCCCTGAAACAACACCTAAATTCATGAATGTTTGAAAGGAGATCAGAAACAGAATACCTCCTCCTAAGAGAAAAGGAGCTCGATTTTCAAGCCCAACAAGAAGAGAAAGGGCAGCTATAAAAAAGGTCAGATAAGTTGCTAATAACAAAGTCATCCCCATAAAACCCCACTCTTCTGCGAAGATGGCTACAATATAGTCATTTTGCGCTTCGGGCAGGTAGCTTAACTTTTGCAGACTTTTTCCGGGGCCTCTCCCTAAAACTCCACCCGACCCTGCTGCAATTCTGGCCTGATAGGGTTGGTGTCCTTTTCCTTTGAGATCATGTTCGGGATGAAGATAGGTTTCAATTCTTCTCTGTGCGTAGGGTAATAAGGCTAACGCAAACCCCCCAATTAAAGTCGCGACGAGTAAAGGAATGCCCCAATAACGGGTGGGCACGCCTGCAAGAAAAGAGAGAGCAAGAACCAAAATAACGAGGACAAACACCGTGCCGTTATTAGGTTCCATCAGAATTAAAAAAAGACCAGGAATCAGAGGATTTAAAAGGCGGATATATGAAAAAAAGCTCTTTAATTGACCGCAAAGGCGGGCAAACTCTCCACCAAACCAGCAAATAACAGCATATTTAAAAAACTCAGAAGGTTGAAGGCTTAAAAAACCTATTTGAATCCATCTTTTAGACCCATTAACTGATTTTCCAATCCCAGGAAGAAGAACCAATAACAGAAGGAAAGTGACCCCCATCAGAAAGGCCCACCGATACTCTAGAAAGCGGCGCCAGCCCAATTTAGCCCCAATCCAACCGGAACCTAATGCTAAAATGGCAAAAATCAACTGTTTTACAAGGGGCAGTGCAATCGGACGGTCAAGCCTTTGGTCCAATGTTTCTGCTGAGGTGGTGTCAAAGATCATCAACAGCCCTAGCAAAAATAAGACTAAAAGAGGTGTTAGGAGCCTGTTGGGTGCAGTCATCATCGAATTCTGATTTGATCCCCTGGTTTTAGATTACGCGCTCTCTCTTCGTTAAGACCATTTAATTTTAAAAGATCATCAAATTTAATTTTTTGTGTCTTGGCGACTTTCCAGGGATTATCTCCACTCTTCATAGTGTACCACTCTTCTGCAGGAGGCAGAGGTGCTAGCGGCAGCAAAGAAGGCAACTCTTCTTCGACAGGAGGGGCAGCTACAATCACTTCGGCCTTTGGAACAACCCCCCTTTTTTCCACTTTTTCGACGACAGGGGGGAGATTTACTACCTCCACTTCCCCTTTCGTAAGCAGGAGGAGAAGCCCTAAAATCAGGGCATTGACAAAAGTGGAAATTAAGACAAGATCGCGTGTAGTCATTAGAGATGGAATCTTAGTGGAAAGCTATTTTAGATTAAACGCAAAGACGAAGCTTCCAATCCCCTTTGACAATAAGTGATTACAGATTGAAAAGTATCGTGAGACAAAATTGTCCGTCGCCGAAAACGAGAATTATATGTCCCAAATGGAGACATTAGCTCGACTTGCAAAACCACAGAGAGCATAGAGAGACTTCGTCTAAGTAGGAATAGATTAAAGTAAACTATTCTGAATATAAATAAAACAAAGACATTAAGAGATTTGAAAACTTAACTCTATTTGCTCCTTCAACAGAGTCATTTAGCCATTTTCTTTGTTCAGATGATCTTCCAAAGCATTCGTTGCCATCTTCTGTAATCTCTTTTCCCCACGATTTTCCATCCCTTTCCGCCCCTCTTACAGTGATTGCATTTGCTGTGCAGAAAAGGAACTATCTAAGCGTTTGTGCCTCCGTCGATAGTTAAACTCGCGCCGTTGATATAGGAAGATTCTGGACCAGCAACGAAGGCAACGAGTGCAGCAACATCATCCACAGTGCCGTATCTACCCAGAGGGACATTGGCCTTCTGACCTACCGCCCACTCCCCTGCTGCGGGATTCAGATCGGTGTCGATCGGTCCGGGTTGAACATTGTTTACAGTAATGCCACGTGCACCGAGCTCTCGGGCCAAACCTTGCGTAAACATTTTGACAGCCCCTTTTGTTGCGGAGTAGGGTGCCATTCCTTGGATCATAATTCGTTCGCCCACACAAGAACCTATCATGATGATACGGCCGCCGCTCTTCATATGCTTCAGTGCCGCTTGCGTTGCGACAAAAGTTCCACGGACGTTAATGGCAAAGACTCGATCGAAGTTTTCAAGGCTGGTCTCTTCCACTTTTTCAGGAATGCATGTGCCCGCATTGTTGACTAATACATCTAATCTCCCGAAAGTCTTGAAGGTTTCATCGACAGCACTCCTCACCGCATCAGCATCGGCAGCGTCGGCAAGTATCGCGATAGCCTTTCCACCATCTTTTTCGATCGCTTTGACAAGTGCTGCTGCGGCATCAGCGCTATGGGTATAAGTGATAGCCACATTTGCTCCGTCTGAGGCTAACCGTTTCGCAATCGCCGCTCCTATACCTCGTGTACCGCCGGTGATAAGTGCTACCTTCCCAGCCAATTGCCCCTTACTCATCTTGTTTTCCTTTGCCAACCTTTGTACAGTACTACTCTACTTTTTTTTTCAAGTCAACTTCAGATGATAGATATCGTTTGTTTCATAAAAATTAACGAAGCCAGTGAGTATCACATGTTAGTAGAGGAGCATATTCGCAAGATTGGAATTGAGTTTTCTTCAACATTTACTCTAGAGGGAGTTCACGAGGGCTTTGAATTGGTTGCCGCGGTCGGCGTAGTTTTGGAACTGGTCGTAGCTAGAGCAGCCAGGTGAAAGGAGGACTTGATCCCCCTTTTTGGCCAAAGTTTTAGCGAGGAGGAGGGCCTCTTTAAGAGTGCCGCACTGGTAAATGGGGACGCAAGATTGGAGCTCTTTTTCCATGCGGTGGGCTGCCTGGCCGATAAGGAAAAGAGATTTGACCCGGTTATGAAAGAACTCTTTCCATGGGGAAAAGTTAAACCCTTTATCGAGCCCTCCTGCAATGAGGAGGATGTTTTGTTTGAGGGTCAGGAGAGCATGGATGGTTGAATCGAGGTTGGTCGATTTGCTGTCGTTAAAGTAGGTGATGCCCTCTTTTTCTCGGACAAACTCAATTCGGTGGGGTGGTTTCTGAAAGGTTTTTAGCCCCTTTTCAATCGCCTGGTCCGAAACACCAAAGAGTTTAACGAGGGTTCTTGCTGCCGAGATATTTTCTTGTTCCCTATCTTCGTTAGGGAGGAGTTGAATATTCCCTTGGAATAAGTGGGGCAAGTAGGGCTGCAGATGGCGATTGAGGAGAAGTGGCGCTTGAGGATGAAGAAGGGTGGAAATTTTGCCCTTTGCCTCAGCATAGCTTTCCATCGTCGGATAACGGTCGAGGTGGTCGGGTGTGAGATTGAGAATAACGCCCCCCATAAGACTTTTTGTTTGGACTCTCTCCAATTGAAAAGAGCTTAGCTCTATCGAAAGAATGGCCGTTTGATCAGGATGAAGAACTTCATTAATCAGCGCTTCCCCAATATTGCCGACTGCACGAGCTTTTAACCCAGCCTCCTGCAAAAGATGGGCGACAAGAAGAGTGACTGTTGACTTCCCATTTGTCCCGGTGATTCCTACCATTTTCCGGTGAGAAAGATAGCGAAAAGCAAGTTCGACTTCGCTAATCACCTCTACTCCACTTTTAAGAGCTCCATCGTAAAGAGGATGGGAGGGAGATATCCCAGGGGAAACTACAACCTGATCACAGCTTTGCCAATCAAAAGCAGCGCCCTTCGGGTGAATGGCAATGTCCTTTTCTAAAGGAGGAATTTCCCCATCATCATAGGCGATAACCTCTATACCCTTTTGCAAAAGAAAACGGCAAACGGAGGTTCCGCTTAAACCAAGACCTATGACTAAAGTTTTCATAACAATTGGAGCTTTAAAGAGATAATCCCGATGAGAGAAAGGATAAGAGCCACAATCCAAAAGCGGACAACCACTTTTGTTTCGGGCCACCCTTTGTATTCAAAATGGTGATGAAGGGGGGCAATTAAGAAAATTCTTCTTTGGTTCCGGTATTTGTAGCTTAAAACTTGCAAAATGACCGATAAGGCCTCAACGACAAATACGCCACCCACCAAAGCTAAAAGGAGTTCCCTTTTAAGCATCAGACTAGAAACTCCAAGCACTCCACCTAATGTCAAAGAACCGATATCTCCCATAAAGACTTGAGCCGGATGTCCGTTGTACCAAAGGAAACCAAGGATAGCCCCTATCATCGCTGCCAAGTAGATCCCCACCTCTCCGCTGCCGCTGATGTAGGGTAAATGGAGATAGGTGGCGAGATCGATGTTATTGGATACAAAGGCTAAAAGGACAAAACAAGAGGCAGCCATGATGAGGCAGCCACTAGCCAGTCCATCGAGACCATCTGTGAGATTAACAGCATTGGATGTCCCCGAAATCACTAAAAAGGACCATAAGAGGGTCAAAATTGTCCCCATTTCAAGAATAGGGGCCTCTTTAAAGGGGAGATAGATTCTCTCTAAAAATGAGGTCATGGCGATCGAAGTCGTTTTTTCGCCGATAGACTCTTTCACAACAGGAGATGAAATAGAGGAGGGGTAACTGTCGGAGGCAAAAAAGACTCCTACAACAACCAGGCTTAGAACAGCTTGGAGGAAGAGCTTTTTCTTTGCTGAAAGCCCTTTAGTATTTTTATAACGGAGTTTTAAGTAGTCGTCATATCCTCCCACAACTCCTAAAAAGAGAGTTGTAAAAAGGAGAATCCAAGTAAAAATATTGGTAGGATCCATCCAGAGAAAGAGAGAGAGCAACATACTCGCTAAAATGAGGATCCCCCCCATCGTTGGAGTGTCCTGCTTTTTGTGATGTAGTTTGCCAAGGAGAGGACACTCTTCTTTACGAATCGTCTGTCCCACCTTCAACGAGTAGAGCTTTCGGATGAAGCTCGGCCCCAAAAGGATCGAAAAAAGGAGCGACGTCAAAAGAGCTAAAATCATCCTCGTCGAAGTGTTGAGCATGATCTGGGGAAGATGGGATCCTAATAGCCATGAAAAAAGATCTAAGATCATCCTAAGATCTCCTCAATAAGGGTCCATAGGGCATGTCTTTTAGAACCCTTTAAGAGAACAGTATCTCCAGGCTCAAGATGTTGTTTTAAAGATTTTGCTAGCTCTTCCTTTGAATGGAACAGGAAACTTTTCTTACCCTGTTTTACCCAAGCGTTGTGCGTGGGAGTTGAGTCTTCATGGAGACAAAATAAAAGGTCAGCCTTATCTAAGGCATAATTCCCTATAGATGCATGACACCCTTCGCAAAAAGACCCTAACTCCCCAATCGCACCAAAAACTACGATTTTTCGACCATTTTGTTCTGCGAGTGTGTCTAGCGCCCCTTTTGTCGAAATTTCATTAGCATTATAGCTGTCGTTGAGAATGCGATAAGAGCCCCGATTGACCCATTCCATTCTTTTAGGGGGCATTTTTAGCTTTTTCAACCCTTCGTTAATGACCTCCCAAGAAAGACCTTTGCAGCGGACAGTTAAAATAGCTCCCGCAAGATTTGTCAATAAATGTTTAGGGAAATGGGGATGATAAAGTTCAACCTTTTCTTTTTTTTCTTGCGCAATCAGCAAATCCCCTCTCTCTTCGAGATAAAAATCTGCTTCTTTATGCCGGCTTGAAAAGGTTTTATGCGGACAGAGTACACTTGCAAGAAGAGTGTTTTTTTCTTCGACTTCATAAGGAAGAAGGGCAACGGCTGTTTGAGGGTGTGTAAAAATTTCGCTTTTCCCTTCAGCGATTCCTTGAAGAGAGGAAAAATTCATCGCATGGGAAAGTGCAATCGAGGTGACAAGGGCAATTTTTGGAGGAGCAATAGCGACCAGCCGAGATAAATCTCCACGATGAGTCATCCCCATTTCAAGGACGAGGTGTTTTTCCCCATTCCAGTGATTGAGCACCGTTAAAGGGAGGGTGATTTTAGTGTTTTCGCTCCCCCTGTTATAGGCCGTTGGAAAGGCTTCATTGAGGAGTGTAGCGACCCACTCTTTTGTTGTCGTTTTACCCACTGAACCGGTGATGCCGACGATCTCAGACTGCCCTGTCTCCACCTTTTTTTTTGCGAGATTTTGGAGAAGCTCTAAGGGCGATCGAACATGGATTAAATTAAGACCAAAAGATTCTCCATTGAATCTTTCCCTGACAACAGCCCCGCATCCCCCTCTCTCCTTGACCTCTTTCAAAAAAGAATGGCCGTCGACCTTTTCTCCCTCAAGGGCAAAAAAAAGGGACCCCTCCTTAACTTCTCTAGAATCGATGGCGAAATGTGTAGGAGGTGGGTCTATAAGAGTCATTGGAGTTCAAGGGCGATTTTGTATAATACTTTTTTAGGATATCCCGTCATTTGATGGGCAATCTCAACTACCTCTTTTACCCTAAGGCCCTTTTCTTGAAGAAGCTCTTTTAATAGAGCTTCGGGCGGCTCTTTCTCCTCCTCTTCTTTGGGGGAAAGCAAAAGGACAATTTCTCCCCTAGGAGGAGTTTTAAAAGCAGCTAATAGTTCTTCAGCTTTCCCAGTAACGAAAGTTTCAAATTTCTTCGTCAACTCTCTTGCCACAACTAGCTGCCGCTTTGGAGCTAACTCTAGCAACATCTCAAGTGTATCGATAATCCGATGAGGAGTTTCGAAGATAACTGTTGTCCCTCGATAATCGAGATAGTCTTTAAGTGCTGTTTCGAGTTCACCTTTCTTTTTAGGGAGAAACCCCACCCACTGAAAACGTGTGGTAGGCAATCCTGAAGCCACTAAAGCTGCAATTGGAGCGCATGCGCCTGGTATAGGAACGACCTCAATCCCCTCTTTTCGGCATTCAGCCACTAATCTTTCTCCAGGATCAGCGATCCCCGGCGTCCCGGCATCAGAGATCAAGGCGATCTTTTCTCCCTTTTTTAGCCGAGCTAATAGCGAGGGGAGATTCTTCTCTTCATTAAATTTATGATACGACTCAACTTTTGTTGAAATGCCAAAATGACGCAATAAAGGAAGCGAGTGGCGAGTGTCCTCGCAAAGAATTGTTTCAACTTCCTTGAGAGTTTTTATAGCTCTCAAGGTGATGTCCTCGAGATTGCCGATGGGAGTTGAAACGAGAAAAAACATAGGTGGCACTCAGATTTGAACTGAGGTATGGAAGCTTTGCAGGCTTCTGCCTTACCGCTTGGCTATGCCACCAATTACTTCCCATTTATACTAAGTATAGCAAGCTTAGTCAATCATGTTTCTTTCAGTCCAAGCAGAAGGGATGGGTGGGGCCGTAGTCGCCTATCCTCTTGACGCCATTTCAGCCTACCATCAACCAGCCATTCGCCCCTCTTTAGGCTCCCGTTTAGATTTTGAAGCGGGGGAAAAAATATTGGGCTGGGGCCTAAATAGCTCATTTTGCTCCTGGTTAGCCGCTGGAGCATCGACCTATCTTGGAAAATTAGAAGGGGGTTTTGCCCTCTCTTTTCTTTCTCAATCTCTAGGAATTTCTATTAGAGAAAGAGGGTTTGCAGTCGGTCTTTTTGGAGAATGGGGATGGAGAGCATCCTGGGGAATCGTCTATCAAAGAAATAAATTAAATGGCGGCATTGCCATCCACCCCTACCCTGGCTGGACCCTCGCTGCCGAAAAAAATAGAGTGGGCCTTGAATGGCGCCTTTCCACTTCACGCGTTGCTTTTCGCACAGGCTTTTCTCTTAAAAACAGGATCAGCCTTGGCGCTTCTTACTACTACGGTTTGACTCAAGAATTTTCTTTCTTCGTCTCTTCAAAATATAAATTTGGATTTGCAGCGGGAATGAAGTGGTAATTTACCCAACATATGGCTAAAATCATGGTTCTATTACAAGTGAGAGGTTTGACCTATGACAGAGACAGCAAAAGAGATCATTTTTGAAGAAGCAGCTCGGAAAGAGCTTCTCAATGGTATTAAAAAGCTTTCCTCCGTTACCGCCTGTACTTTAGGACCAAAAGGTCGTCATGTTGGTCTTGAAAAGTCTTGGGGTGCTCCAACAATCACAAGCGACGGAAACACCATTGTTAAAGATATCGAACTAGAAAACCCTTTTGAAAATATGGGTGTTCTCCTCGGAAAAGAGGTTGCTCAAAAAATTAAAGACAAATGCGGCGACGGTGCCACTCGCGGCATTCTTCTTTTGAATGCGATTGTCGAAGAAGGGATCAAGCTCATCACAGCTGGAGCAAGTCCGATCGGCATCAAAAGAGGGATTGAAAAAAGCCTCGAAAAAATCTTAGAAGAAATCACTCGCCTCTCTATCCCTGTTCAAAATGACAAAGAGATCGAGCAATTGGCGACTGCGTCCGCTGCCGGCGACCCCGAAGTGGGTCATTTTATCTCCGAGGCCTACAAAAAAGTTGGCAAGAGCGGAGTTGTCAATATCGAAGAGTCAAAAACTGTAGAAACTAGCATCAAAATGGTCGAAGGGATGCAGTTTGACCGAGGCTATGTCAGCGCCTATTTCTGCACAAATGCCGAAAAGATGTCGATCGAGATGCAAAATCCTTATATCTTGATTTCTGAGAAAAAGATTCAAAACATCCATGAGCTGCTTCCGATTCTTCAACAGATGGCCTCTACAGGCAAGGAACTTTTGATCATTGCTGATGACATTGAAGGTGATGCCCTCTCAACTCTTGTTGTGAATAAATTGCGCGGCACCTTGAAAGTTGCAGCAGTCAAAGCCCCAGGCTATGGCGATCGGAGAAAAGCTCTATTGCAAGACATTGCTGTCATCACAGGCGGCACAGTCATTTCGGAAGATACAGGGATGAGTCTGAAAGAGATTCCCCTTTCGGCTTTAGGTGGCGCAGGTAAGGTGATTATCACTAAAGATGAGACAACCCTTATCGAAGGAAAAGGTTTCCCCGAGGACATCCAAGCCCGTGTTAAGCAAATCGAAGCTGAGCTGAAAGAGACAACCAGCTCCTACGACAAAGAAAAGCTCGAAGAGAGAAAAGCAAGACTTTCAGGTGGAATTGCACAAATCCAAGTGGGTGCAGCGACAGAATCAGAACTGAAAGGGAAAAAGCAACGCTATGAAGATAGCCTTAGTTCCATTCGTGCAGCGTTGGAAGAAGGAGTTGTAGTGGGTGGCTGCGTCGCCTTTCTAAGAGGGGCAACTGTGATCGATTCTCTAAAACTAGAAGGGGACGAAAAGCTCGGTGCTGAAATCTTGAAAAAAGCTTGTCAAGCTCCTCTAAGACAGCTCGTTCACAATGCTGGCTGGGATGGTTCGGTTGTTTTAAGCGAAGTGAACACAAAAGGTGGAAACTTCGGCTTTAACGTTGAAAATGAAACTGTTGAAGATTTAGTCAAAGCAGGCGTTCTCGATGCAGCTAAAGTTGTTAAAAACAGCCTCCTTCATGCTTCAGGCATGGCAGGGTTGATTTTGATCTCTGAAGCTCTCATCACTGATGCGAAAGAAGAAGATAATATCGCCGTTTAGATGTCCGATTATCATTTCTACCCCTTTGATAAGGAAAAAGTCATCGCTTCTTTAGGTAAAGAGAAGCTACTAGAAGCTTTCCATAAAATGCTTCTTATCCGCAATTTTGAAACAAGAGCGGAAGCCTCTTACCTGCAAGGAAAAATTGGTGGCTTTTTCCATTCCTATATTGGTCAAGAGGCTGTCCAAACCGCGGCGCTCTTAGCTTGCGGCGAGAAAAACTGGTGGATTACAAGCTACCGTTGCCATGCCTTAGCTCTTCTTTTAGGGGCAACTCCAGAAGAGCTGATGTCTGAGCTTTTTGGCAGAGCCAATGGCAATGCTAAAGGACGCGGCGGGTCGATGCATCTTTATACCGATCGACTCCTTGGCGGTTTTGGGATTGTCGGGGGTCAAGTGCCTATTGCAACGGGTGCTGCCTTTACGATTAGTTACAAAGAAATCAAAGACGAAATAGCTCTTTGTTTCATGGGGGATGGCGCTGTTGCACAAGGAGCGGTTTATGAGGCCTTTAACTTAGCTGCCTTGTATAAACTCCCCTGCCTTTTTGTCATTGAGAATAACGAGTGGAGCATGGGGACTCACCTTTCCAGATCTCACTCTGTTACAGAACTCGCTGAGAAAAAGGCTCCTGCTTTTGGAATGGAGGGTTACACTCTTGATGGAATGGATTTTCTTAGCTGTTATGCCGGTTTCTCCGCTTTTCATGAAAAAATCTTGGAAGCCCAAAAGCCTATCCTTGTTGAAGTGATCACACAACGCTTTAAAGGGCATTCTGTCTCTGATCCAGGTCTTTACAGGACCAAAGAAGACTTGAAATGCGCGATGGAAAGAGACCCCATTCAACTTCTTAAATCTCTTCTTATTGAAAAAGGGTGGTTAGATGAAGAAAGCTATAAGGCTCTCGATAAACAGATCCGTGAGAAAATCGTAAAAGCGGTTGAGCACGCCGACAGTAGTCCTTGGCCCGACCTTAAAACTCTCGAACAGGATGTGTTTTCTCCATGACTCGTATTATCGAAATGCGTGAAGCGATCCGCGAGGCTCTTGATGAAGAGATGACCCGAGATCCCAATGTCTTCATCATGGGAGAAGAGGTAGCTGAATATAATGGCGCTTATAAAGTCACAAAGGGGATGCTCGAGAAATGGGGCCCTAAAAGGGTTGTCGACACCCCCATTGCAGAAAATGGATTTGCTGGACTGGGTATTGGGGCTGCGATGACAGGGCTCCGACCTGTCATTGAGTTCATGAGTTTTAACTTCTCATTTGTTGCAGCGGATCAAATCATCTCTAACGCAGCTAAGATGTATTACATGTCAGGCAGCCGTTTTTCGGTTCCGATAGTCTTTAGAGGGCCAAATGGAGCTGCGGCCCAAGTTTCTTCGCAACATTCCCACTGTGTGGAAGCAATTTATAGCAATCTGCCTGGCCTTATCGTCATTGCCCCAAGCACCCCTTATGATGCTAAGGGACTTTTGAAAAGTGCAATTAGGGATAACAATCCCGTTCTTTTCTTAGAAAATGAACTTTCTTATGGAGACAAAGGTGAGGTTCCTGAAGGTGAATATCTTATCCCTATTGGTTCTGCAAAAGTTGTATTGCCTGGAAAAGATATTACGCTGATTTCTCACAGCCGTATGATAAAGCTTTGCAAAGAAGCGGCAGAAATTTTGAAAGGAAAAGGGATTTCAGTTGAATTGATTGATCTAAGAACCATCAAGCCTCTCGATCTCCCTACAATTCGGAAGTCCGTGGAAAAGACACACTTTGCTGTCATTGTCGAAGAGGGACACTACTTTGGTGGAATTGCAAGTGAAGTGAGTTTCGAGATCCAAGAAAGTTGTTTTGAAGCTTTAGATGCTCCCATTGGACGTGTCTGTCAGCGAGAAACACCCATGCCCTATTCCAAAGCGTTAGAAAAAGAGACGATGCCAACCGTCGAAAGAATTTTAAAGACCATTGAAACGACCCTATGCCGACGTTTACCTTAACAATGCCCAAACTTTCCCCCACGATGGAAGTGGGGACTATCGCCAAGTGGCATGTCAAGGAGGGTGACTCTGTTGATGCTGGGCAACTGCTGATGGAAGTTTCGACCGACAAGGCAACTGTCGAATTTAATGCCCTCGATCCTGGCTATATCCGAAAAATAGTGGTCAAAGAGGGACAGGAGGTAAAGGTCAACGACACCCTTGCCATCATGACTGAAGAGAAAAATGAGCCTGTCGAAGAGATAAAACAAGCACCAAAACTTGCACCGCCTGCCGAATCCCCATCGCCTCCAAAAGAAGAAAAAAGGGTAGAATCCTCTTCTCAAGAGTCCTCTAAAGAAGTTATTGCAACTTCTCAGGGGAGACCTTTTGCTTCACCCTTGGCAAGAAGTCTTGCAAAGGAGAGAGGAATAGATCTTTCGAGGATTAAAGGGTCTGGTCCTCGAGGCAGGATCATGAGCCGTGACTTGGAAGGGGCTACAAAGTTCCCATCACAAATGGTAGAAGAGCCCTTATCTCCCATCCGGAAAGTCATCGCTTCTCGTTTGCAACAAGCAAAGCGGGATATCCCCCATTTCTATGTGCAGCAAGCGATCGATGCTTCTGCCCTTGCTTCTGTTAGGGAGCAATTAAAAGATCAAGGTATCACTGTTAACGATCTATTGGTACGTGGTGCTGCCTTAGCCTTAAAAGAGCATCCTG
This sequence comes from Parachlamydiales bacterium, assembly GCA_020050175.1. GTDB lineage: Bacteria > Chlamydiota > Chlamydiia > Chlamydiales > JAJFMK01 > JAGVKY01. Next base: position 12,439 of record JAGVKY010000096.1, on the reverse strand, counting down.
AGATTAACAGTGGTTTTGACGTGGGTAAAAATGTCATCCTCCGCTTTCCCTCTATTGATATCTCCATTGCAGTCGATATTCCTGGCGGCCTGATCACACCTATCGTTTTCCAAGCCGATAAAAAGTCGGTCCTCGATCTATCTAAAGAGATTAAAGGACTTGTTAAAAAAGCACGCGATGGCAAATTGCAACCGCATGAATTCCAAGGAGGCTCATTTTCTATCTCTAACTTAGGGATGTTTGGGATTACTTCTTTTTCTGCCGTTATCAATCCGCCGCAAGGGGCGATCATTGCCATTGGGGGTTATCAGGAACGCCTTAAAAGACTTGATGGCGAAATTGTTCCCTACCAAGAAATGGTGATCACGCTATCTGTTGATCATAGAGTGATCGATGGAGCCTCTGCAGCCCGCTTCCTCAAAACCTTAAAATCTTTCCTGGAATCTCCAGCCCTCCTCCTGGTGTAAAAGAAACAGGATCCGAAAGGATTAAAAAAATAACAGGATGGAAGGATGGACAGGATTATCCTCTCTTCCATCCTGCCCATCCTTCCATCCTGTTATTTTTTATTTTTTTAATTCTTTAGAATCCTTTGCTTTAGGGGAAAAGGACGGTTGCTTGGATGGCGAATAAAACGGCATTAGTGGTGATAGATCCTTTGTAACCGTGACCATTTGCCAAATTGATAGGGGCAGCTGGTGTTACAGTACTCGGAAATGTGACCACTGGTTGGTTATGGATGCCGGTTTTTGGCACATAAATATATTGGAAACCAATGTCGGTCCTAACATAAGAGTTAAAGTCGTATCTCGCCCCAACAGCAACGATGTAATGATCTGAGTCCGGAAATCTGAATTCCCTATCTCTTGAACGAATTGGGCTTTGATCATAGGCGAGACCCCACTTCAAGGCCCAATTATCGCTTGCTTGGTATTTCGAGCCAATAGCAGCAAAAAAGGTATCGCGGGTACGAAAAGGTATATTTATGCGACTTGTGTCGAGATTAAAATATACAATTTGTCCCATCGCAAAATTGGCCTCTGAGTATTGACTCAGAGGAATACCGGTAACAATATCAAGTTTTTTCACATCCCAATGGTTCCAACCAATGGTGCTCATCACAGTCCAACAAGGGTTGATGTCGATTGTGATTCCCCCCATTAAACTGGATGGGACTTTAAATTTAAGATGAGCATGGTGACTTGTATTTATTGAGATGGCTGAATTTCCTTTCAGGTGATGAGAAACACTCGGCCTGTAGGTTAGGCCAATGTTTCCAAAAGAAAATTCATACATCCCTCCAATATTCCATGTCGGCTTCCAACCAGAAACGTTGACATAATCTCCTGTCACACCAAAGTTATTGAAGAACTCAGCTCTAATAAACTCCTCTCCAAACCCAATACCAAAAGAGAATTGATCATAACGAACTGCTAAGGAGGGATTAATTTGCACACTTGCAATCGATGTTCTTGTGGCATAACTGTTTACCGAACTATAGCGCCAATCAGTCTCCCAACCCCAAGGTGAAACAACGGACAAACCTAATGCAACATCAATGGAGCCTATTTGCAAGGGATATACCCCATTAAAGAATCCAGAAACAGGAGAGGTATTACCAACTGCCCGCGGTGTTCTAAAAGGCCTTGTAAAGGTTTCTGTAAATGCTCCAAATAAATTGGCATCTAGATAAGCAATAACATCTGTAATCGTTTCAAAGCCTAAATCACCATTAAAGCTTGTTTGGATATTAGCTGCAGTGCCTCCAAAACTAAATTCGGGACGGCACAAACGAGTCATTCCAGCCGGGTTATACCAGGCTGTTGAAGCATCATCCGCAAGTGCCGCCATATCGGCATGGGCATACCCAAGACTATTGGCACTTTGGTTCCAAATTTGATAGGTGGCTGATTGGACCGCACCCTGACTAAAGGTAAGGACTGAAAAAAGACCCAATGCATAAATACGTAAGTTTTCTGTCATAAAGTTTCGCGAGGTTGAGACCCGATTTTTACCCTTGTGAACAATCAATTTATTTTTCAAGTCCATGATTCGAAGCCGTTAAAAGAAATTAGGGAAAAAGCACTGAGACTTGCAGACTGAACAGCATCGCAGAATTTTCCAATGTGCCAAAATAACCAACTTCTTTTCTGGGGACTTTTGTCTTTTGATCCGGAATGGGTTTTCCATCAGAACCTACAATAACTGTTCCGATAGCAAAATAAGGATTTTGTCGAATGCCACATTTTGGAACAAAAATGTACTGAAAGCCGATATCTGCACGAGCGAAACTGTTAAAATCACATCTAGCCCCCATACCAAAATGAAAATGTTCTGTATCTGGAATGTGCAAATTACGGTATTTAGGTTGAATCGCTGAAGAATCCCATGCCACACCAAATTTTAACGTCCACTGCGAATTAGCCACATATTTTGTCCCTAAAGCTACTAAAAAGGTATCTTTTGCTTTAACGTTAACATAAGTTACATCAGAATCAAAAAGAACATCGTCCCCAAACGCGGTAATAATCACTGGTGAGGCGATGAATTCTTGTATGCCTGAAAAAACTTCTATGGATTGCATACGGCTCCATCGGCTCCAACCAAAAGTTCCTAAAAGAGATAGACAAGAGGTTAGATCTGTCTTAAATCCAGTTGTAAGGGTTGACGGCATCCTAAAAACTGCATGGGCTCTATCACTAGACAATGTATAGATTTTATTACGACCCTTTAAGTAATGGTTAATAGCGGGACGGTAAGTAATGCCAAATTGAGTGTCAGATGAAAATTGATAAAGCCCTGCAACATTCCAGGTATTTTCCCAAGAAGACAAAACAAAATAAGCCCCAAGTTTGTTTAAAGTTGCAGTTAAATGAGTCTTCATCAATTCAGCCCCATAACCAGCAGCAACTGAAAAAGGACCATAACCCACTGCGAAAGAGGGGTTGATCTGGAAACTGTAAACGTATGTTCTCTCAGTATAAGGGGCGATCTGACTGTAGCGCCAATCTAATTCTATTCCCCATGGGCCAGCAACTGCGAGGCCAAATGCCCCTTTTAAATTTCCCCATTGAAAAGGATAGGCTCCACTAAGTGAACCCGAAGGTGGAGAAGCATTCCCTACAGACCTAGGATATTGGAAAGCGTTACTAAAATTTTCGAGGAAAACAGCAAATACATTGGCATCAGAATTTGCTGCTGCTGCTAATTGATCCCCAAAACCTGTTCTAGTACGAAAAGCGGAATTAATAAAGGTAAAGGTTCCTGTGGCAGCCACTTGAGGGGAGCAAAGTTCTGTCATCCCAGCGGGGTTATACCAAGCAGTTGTTGCATCATCCGCTAAAGCAGCCATATCAGCGTGCGCATAAGCGATACTATTTGCAGATTGAGCCCATATTTGAAAAACTGCTCCATGTCCACTGTTCTCGCCAAAGAGTAAAATGAGTGAAAACACTCCGGAAGTTGCCGAGAAATAGAATTTTTGCATGAGAATATCGGAAATAAATACTTTTTGACCAGGTTACCGAAATGACTGCTTTATTTCAAGAGATATGAGGATACGCCATCGACCAACAAAAAACAGTTATCCGTATTTTTTATGGGCGTTCGCTAAATCATTATGATTAATAGCTGTTCCTAGAGAAATCTCCAACGCAAGCGCTACTGCAGCCACTATCTCGGCAAATTTTTTAGAGCTGTCTTCTCCTAAACAACCAAGCATGCGCAAATTCGTTTGTTGATCGACAAGAACTGTTCCGTTCCCTTCCGTTCCAACTGTGATGGAAGGTAGCGTTAAGGAACATTCTAAAGAACCATCAGAAAGAATTTCTCCATGCAGAAGGCTTCCTGAATTTTCTGCTACACAGGCAAGATCTTGACCTGTGGCTAAATAAAGACCTGCTAGCGCATTAGCAGTATGTAAATTATGCCCTATTAAACCTGCGAGAGAGGATGCAAGTGCACCATGGTTTAAACTATTCTCTGCTTCTTGAACATCAAGGTGAAGAACACGCTTGAAAACCTTTTCAGGAATATTAACTGTAGCTATGGCTGCATGACCTCGACCCTTGATCAAGTTTCGATAACAACCATTTTTATCGCCGCTAAAATTAGATTCTATTAGAAATGAAAGAGGATTTTCTTTGTCAAAAGCCTTTTGAATAAATTCACAGACTGCTTGAGTTGCAATTGTTGCAAGGTTCTGACCAGAATAATTTCCTGTTGAAAAGATAAAATCGAGAATAACTTTTCTTCCGACTGGGTAGGAGTCAATTTTTAGAAGTTCGATAGAGGAACTTGACTCTTTCGCAACTTCTTTAATCCTAGGAAAATTCTGTTCAATCCACTTCTTAAAGATTGCTTCACTTTCTAGAGACGGCAAGAAAAACATGGGGCTTCTTGGCATCTCTTGCTTGAGATAATGAGTATTTATCCCTCCAGCTTGATTTGCAATAAAGACGCCATTAACGAGAGAAATTGCAAGACTTCCCTCAAGAGTGCAAAAAGGAATCAAAAACTCACCCTTTGCATAATCTCCTTGGATCTTAAGGGGACCGGCAATGGCAAGAGGAACTTTTACAAAACCAATAGGATTTTCTATGATTCCTTTAAGGTCTTCGTCCCACCATCTTTTTTCTGCATTGAGTTTAAGCCCGGTTTTCTCATTGATAAAATCAATCCGTTTTTTAAAAGAGGCAAAATCATAGCCAGAAGGTGGGCGCTTCTTAGACAAAAAAACTCCGATGAGCTGTTTACAAACTCGCTAAGTCTTTTTTATTCTTTGCTCTTTTTGCCGTAAACTTCTTTCTCTAAATCTTGAATTCTTTTGCCGAGCTCTTTTGCGACAACGTAATTACGATGAAAGGTTTTGATGGGGACAAGGGGGAAACCACCGTAATCTCCAGATTCTCGAATGGTTTTCTGTACAACTCCGCATGCGGCAACCCGTGTCTGTGAGACAATAGTGAGGTGTCCGTTTACAGCTACTCTTCCCATTAGAATCACATGGTCCTCAAGCTTTGAAGAGCCGGCTACTGCGGTTCCAGAAACTAGGATACAATGCTTACCAATCCATACATTGTGAGCAATTTGGACGAGATTATCAACTTTGGTTCCAGCACCGATATCTGTTGTGGCAAACCGGGCTCTGTCAATGGTGGTATTGGCACCAATTTCGACATCGTCACCCAGGGTAACATTCCCTAATTGATCAAGTTTTTTATGCTTACCTTCACCATCTGTTAAATAGCCAAAACCACAAGAACCAATCACAGCTCCAGGCTGCAGAATCACCCGATCCCCTACGATAACACCTTCACGGAGAGTCACATGAGGATGTATCCAACACTCTTTACCAACTGTTGCCTGAGGTCCTACATAAGTATGAGAACCTACAAATGTGCCGTCACCAATTTTTGCCCCCTTTTCAATCACAGCAAAGGGAGAAATTGTGACGTTTAATCCAAGAGCGACACCTTCTGCTACGAAGGCTAAGGGATGAATCCCTTTGAAGTGGCTCATTGGAGGCAAAGTTTTTTTATAAGCTTCAATAAGCTTTTGAAAAGCTAGAGAGGGGTTTTCATGTTTGATCGCATTTCCTGACGGAGGTAGAGAGGCGTCAGGCGGGATAATGACCGCACCGGCAGCGGTCTTTGCAAGGTGAGAGGCATACCGAGGATTGGCTAAAAAAGATAGTTCTTGAGCTCCCGCCTCTTCAAGCCCTGCGACACCAAAGATAAGGAGATCGCGGTTACCCACGATCTCCCCTCCGATGACCTGTTGAATTTCTGCTAGAGAAAAGGGTCGACTCATTTAGGTGCGATAGGAGCGGAACCTTTGAGAGACTGAGCTGATTCTTCTTTTAACTTAGCATCGTAATCAACATCCATGATGCTAACAACTTGTTTTGAGACATCAAGATTATCGGCAGAGTAGAAAGCGACCTCTTTGTTTAATAAAAGGTCGTAACCCTCTTTTTTAGCGAATGTTTGGGAAGCAGCCGTAACAGAATCAGTTAGACTTTGTACAACTTTAAAGTTGGCTTGCTGAAGCATTTGCATGTATTGCTGTTGGAGCTGTGCTGCTTCTTGGCTTAAGGTGCGGAATTTTCTTTTTAGTTCAGTTTCTGCTTCAAGAGTGAGGCTATCGAGATAATCGGCATCGTTCAATTTCGTGTTAAGGTCAGTGAGAACTTTCTCCTTTTCTCCTAAAACAGATTCCATTTGCTTCCGAAGAGCTTCAAAACCTTCCTGCTCCTTTTTACCCATTTTAGAAAGTTCTGCACAGACTTTGAGATCCACAATCGCAATTTTTAGATCTTTTGCCTCTAAAGAGACAGCTGTTGCGACGAGGAGGATAAAGTAATTCAACTTCTTCATATACACCGTGATTTTGTTAAAATTTGGCTCCTAGCGAAATGAAGAAGCGCTTCACGTCGCCATTATTTTTTGCATTCAATGGATAACCCATCCCTAAAACAAGAGGGGGCGTCCCTTCTAGCAAGTAAAGTTTTACACCATAGCCTACAGAGCAGTAAAGCTGAGAAAGTTTCCATGCATGATCGCTGACAGAACCAGCATCAGAGAAGAGGAAAAGTTCTGCTCTGGAGAAAAGCTGCCAATCATATTCAATCGATAAGAAGCCAAGAGAAATGCCCCCTTTTGGAGCATCATCTTTTCGGTCTTTAAATTTTGGTCCAAGAGCAAATGGTCGGTAACCTCTCACAAGATAATCTCCTCCTAAAAAGAATCGGTCGTCTTGAGGAATGGTTGACCAATTACCAATATGAGGTTGTTCCGATTTATCAAAAGGTTGAATAAATTTAAAATCGGCTTTAAGGCGGATATAACCCTTTGAACCAAAGGGGTGATAAATAGAATTTAGATAGGCAAGAGATCCAAAATGGCGCTCTCCTCCAAGACCTGACACTTCGGCCTCTACCTTGGAATTAACTCCATCTGTTGGACGAAGAGGATGGTTTGTCGTGTTATAGCTTAGAGAGAGACCAGCTGCAGATACAAGGCCCTGTGTTCCTTTCAATTGGTCGAACTCTGGATCCTTCTTATCTAGTTTATCTCTGCCATGCAAAACCGAATTTTTTAATCGGTAATGGAGACCTGCAATGACAAAAGCATTAATTGGTCTTTTAGCAAAAACACTTCCACCATAAGAAACAACGTCGTATTTCTTGGAAAGAGCTCCATTGGCGTTTCTATCTAAATCGATACCAACCGCCCAAAGGGAATCCATGAAATAGGGCTTGGTCCAGGAGAGAACATAGTTATTGTTCTTCTGACCAAAAGTTGCGGTGAAGTGGGCATATTCACCAGCTCCCTTGAAACCACTCCACCCATATTTTTTGAAGGACCAGGGGAGTAAACCTTCGATGCGGAAATTCTTTTCGGTGATATTGAATCCACCAAAAAGGTCATTAGAACTACTAAGGCCGACGAACGCCCCTAAATTTCCAGTTGGCCCCTCTTCCACCTCAATGTGCAAGTCACGGTAATTCTCTCCGAGGCAAGATTCCTGCGAGACTCTAACACCGTAAACATTGACTCTCTTGAAATAGCCGATATTCCGAAGTCTTTCTTCGGTATAACGGAGTTTCAACATATTAAAGAGCTCACCTGGCCTTAAGAGAGTTTCATGCAGAATAACTCTGTTTTCGGTGTAGGTGTTTCCGAAGATCTTGATCAATCCTACACGGAAGGGAGCGCCCTCTTCGATCGTAAAATGAACGTCATAGACTGGTTCATCAGCATGAAGATTCAGGTCATCATCAATAACAGCTTCAATGTGCCCTTTTAAACCATAAGCATCTTGAAGGTTTTTAATGGAGTCACGGACAGCTTCAGGAGAGAAAATCGCCCCATCTTCAGGTTGTATCAATTTTTCGATGACATCGTCAGGATAGATGCAGTTCCCTTGAAAAGAAACTTTACCAAAACGGTATCTTTCACCCCGATCGGTCGAAATGCAAACATTGATCCAATTAGGACGGGAAGCTGGGACAACTTCAAGTTTTACTCGCGCATCAGCATAACCGCGGTTTTGCAGATAATTAACAACCTGGTACTGATCGTAGGCGATCATATCCTCATTGTAAAAGCCACCATTTCCAAAAACACCGGTTACAATATTCCATTCTTTGGTGACCATGAGTTCCAGAATATCTTCTTCCTCGCAGCCTTCAAAACCGGAGAAGAAAATTTGTTTAATTCTTCCTGATCTTCCTTCTCGGATACAAATTTCGAGATCAACTTCGTTACTCGAAGGATCTCGGTTGATATTGTAGCTCACATCAACTTCGAAATACCCAAGTTTGACATAATAAGTTTTTAACTTTCTAAAAGCCTTCATAAAGGCATTTCGGTCAAACTGAACAGCTGTGCATATATCAAGCTCCCCTAGCAAAGTAGAGTCTTTTATGCACTTATTTCCCTTAAAAGAGATCGAACGAATAATCGGTTTTTCCCAAACGATCAAGGTCAGTTCAAGACCATTGTTGACAAATTCGACTTTGGGCTCAACCCAGTCAAAGTCTTGGGCTAAACTTTTTAAATCGTCATCAAAAGTAATTTGAGAAAAAGGAAATCCCTCTCTAGTTCTCAGCCTATTACGAATCGACTCCTCAACTCTTCTAGGAGCCTGATTGCCATCGCCTGATTCTATAACAATAGATTGGACTTTCTGGTTTTCATACAAGACCACATCAGCAGAAACAACTGAGAGGAACATTAAGGGGATAAGAAAGGAGAGGAGACGGACCATCAATAATGCTTAGAAGAAAAACGCCACAAGCATAACCCCCCTCCCTCTAAAATGCAAACCTATGACAAGAAAATAAGACGGGCGCCTAAATTAATTTATTTTTTATCTAGTTTAGACCCACAACTTAGCAAAAGTTAAACATTAAACTTAACAATTGAGATAGTTTTGCCAAATATCTTTCTCTTGCTATTTACCAATGACTGAGAGTTGGCGGGGGATGGAAGTGCCTTCTATTTGAGAGAGGGGCAGGTCCACGATTTCGCCCGGGGCATAGCGGCGGAGAATTTGGTAGAGCATAGAGCGCTGCACTGGCTCAAAGCCTGCTTCTCGGATCATTTCGAGCACATCGTTATGGTTAGCTTTGTGGACAAAGCCAGTTGCTTTGTGAACATTTTCTTCAAAAACGATGCCGCCAAAGTCATCAGCGCCCGAATGAAGCGCCTCCATGCCAACATCGCGCCCTTCACTAAACCAAGAAGCCTGGATGTGGGCTACATTATCTAGATAGAGACGGGCAAAAGCAATGATGCGTAAATAGGCGTGATCCCCTACCCAACTATCGACCCTGCGGCGCAGGGCTGTGCGATCTCTTTTGTAACTCCAAGGGATAAAGGCTGTAAAACCGCCATAGAGATCTTGGAGGTTGCGAACCTCTTCAAGGTGGTTAACAATATCCTCAGGTTCTTCCACGTGGCCGTACATCATGGTGGCAGTTGTGCGGTATCCCAGGCGATGAGCCGTCTGGTGAACATCTATCCAAGCTCCAGGCTCCATTTTTTTAGGAGAAATGGAGAGGCGAATTCTCTCTGAAATGATTTCTGCACCTCCTCCTGGAATAGAGCGGAGGCCTGCATTCCACAACCTCTTTAAAGTTTCCTCAATCGTTAGATGGGAGACCCGAGCTACATTCCAAAGCTCTGGCGCTGAAAAAAGATGGGGGTAGAGGTCGGGATAATATTTTCTGACAGCCCGAACAAGCTCTTCGTAATACTCAATTTTAAGATCATCATTCAGCCCTCCTTGTAAAAGGACGGTAGTAAGACCTGCTTTTCTCGCGATTTCGAAGTGTTCTAGGACCTGTTCAACAGTTTTTGTGTAGCTATCTTTAGCGCTTGGCTTCCGATAAAAGGCGCAAAAAGAGCAATCGGCGTTGCAAACATTGGTGTAATTCGGGTTCGAATCGAGGACAAATGTCACCTCTTTTTTGGGATTAAGCTCAAAGCGAAAGGCGTTGGCTTTGCTTTTAAGTTCGTCCAATGAGGCGAATTTTAAGAGGTCTACACCCTCTTCAAATGAGATGCGTTGATGTTCCATAATCAGCGAATTTAGGAGACTCATGCATTTTTGTCCTAGAACTTTGACGGAAATCAGAATAAGCTATAGGATCATCACCTCTAATCGGCGGTCCCCCCGTTCCTATGCAAACTCTTATGGAAACAATACCAACGCTAAGAGAAGAGTCAACCCCCCAAGAGCCGACGCTCGAAGCAAAAAAACCGGAGCAAGCGAAAAGCTCAGAGCGCAAAAATCGCCCTCCTGAGGAGCCTCCAGTTCTTCCTTCAGCTCTTGTGGAGAAATTAAAGACTCTCTCAATCCCTGAACAAACTTTCCTCTTGCTCGAGGAAATTGAAAAGGCTTTGGCCCCGCGGCCTCCCCTTTACAAACTTTTTTGGGATTTGAGACGTCATTTACTCTCTCTTTCTAAAGACCCTTACTTCACAGAAAATAAAACTTTCTGGGATCGACTTCATGGATTAACCCAAGAAGCGAGACGTTTAAAAGAGGTTCTTGCTGAAGAATCTGCCTTTGCTCAAGAGCAGATTGACCTTGCTATCCAGGCCATTGAAAAGGATCTGGACGAACAAGAGATACCAGCATATCCTTTCGATGCCAATGCGCTTGAAGGGATCATCCCTCTTAGTCAAAACGTCCACTTTTACTTAGAGGCACAAGGGGAGCTTATCCTCTTAAATGCTTATGCAAGCCGTGTGAATTCTCTAAGAAAAGAACTTGCTAAACTTCCTCTTCGGATGAAAGCAAAAAACGCTCTTTTTGACCGCCTCTCTGCCCTCGGAGATAAAATCTTCCCAAGGCGCAAAGAACTGATTCAAGAGGTCAGCGAAAAGTTTTCGAGCGACATCCAAGAGTATGTGAAGAGCGTACAACCATCGCGTCTTTCTCCACGTGATTTTGGATTTGTAAAAAATAGCATCAAGACTTTGCAATCTCTTGCAAAAAGTCTTACATTGAACACTCTTGCCTTTAATCAAACTCGGGAAATTTTAAGCCATCTTTGGGATCTCCTAAAAGGGGCCGAAAAAGAGAAGTATGCCGAAAGAGATGCCGAAATTGAGGAATCTAAAAAGCTCCTAGAGGGATTGGTCGCGCAAGGGACCGCCATCATTGATGAGTGGAAGGGTGGCAATAAAACCATCCAAGAAGCTGAAAAGCAGCTAGAAGAACTTCAAGGTCAAGCACGAAGAACAAGACTCGATCGACACCATGTTAAAGAGTGGAAGGATCGTTTTGTCTCTTTAAGATTTCCGTTAGATCAAGAGCTAGATAAGGTTGCGGCCGAAAAAAGATCTCTTGATGAAAAACGGGAACAAGAAAGAGCTGAAAAAATCACCCTTTTCAAAAATGAAGTTAAGAAAATTGCGGAAGGCAAAAACGAAACAGCTCTTGAACAATTAGAGATCGACCTTGCCAACATCAATCAACGGTTAAGCACCATTGGTCTTACTAAGAATGAAAAAATTGATGTTGATAAGGATATTCGCAACATCCGAGAAAGCCTAAGAATCCGTAAGGAAGAGGCTCTCCTCACCCTCTCATCTGACGACAAGCTAAAACTTGATAGTCTGAAAGAAGTTCTTACGAATCGCCTTCAGCGGAAGAAAGAGATCCGAGATCGCTTAGAAGAACTAAGAAAAGCCAAAGGGTCGACAGGTTTCGACTTTGAGCAAGCTCTTCTCCTTGAAACACAAATTCAAGAAGAACGGCAAGCTTTAGAGGAGATCAATGATTCCATTGAAACGATCGAAGAAGCTATCGAGTCTCTTTGTAAATAGTTCAAGAATCTGCTAAGAAGTCTAAGGTAAAAGTGCCCGATATTTATCGGGCCTTTTGATATTTTTTGCCAGTAACTAGAAGCATTTGATCTTGTGTGTCTGCTTAGAACGCTTGATCGAAAATTTATAGCTAAGTGCCTATTGAATACTAACAGAAAAATATTGAGACAGCGGGAGGTCGATTGAAAAAGGGAATCCGGTTAGGAGTTTTCGACCTAGATGGGACTCTATTCTCCCGATCACTACCTTTGCTGTTTGCTAAATGGCTCTTTTTCAAAGGTCATTTACCTTTTTTCGGACTGATCCGCTTTCTAAAAATTATCATTTTCTATCGACTCCTTACCTCTAATAAGGAACTGTTCCAAGAAAAAACCTCCTATCTCCTTGAAGCCTATTTTCCTAATCGAAGATTAGAAGCTTTATCTCGCCAATTTCTTTCCAAAGCCCTCCCCTCCCTCTTGAATCAAAAAGTTTTTCGCTACCTCAAAAAGTTACAGAAGGCCAAGGTCAAAACTTTACTTCTATCGAGTTCCCCCGACTTTATGGTCCGAATTGTGGCAAAAATGTTGAAAATTCCAAGATGGAGAGGTGTCTCT
>JAGVKY010000006.1 GCA_020050175.1 Parachlamydiales bacterium | reverse complement strand
AATTTATCATGGGAAACCGTTCGGTTAACTACTGGTTGACAGCCCTTTCTGCCCATTCTAGCGACATGAGTGTTTGGCTCTTCATGGGATTTCCGGGAGCGATATTCTTGCAGGGGTTACCGCAAGTTTGGATTGCCATCGGTCTTATCTTAGGGATGTGGGCTAACTGGTATTTCATTGCGCCCCCTCTTAGACGCCTCACCGAATCTTATGACAGTTACACCCTCTCAACTTTTTTTGAGAGACGTTTCAATGATCCATCGGGCTCCATACGCCTTGTGACGGGGATTTTTGCTCTCCTCTTTCTTACGGCCTATCTCACTTCGGGTGTTATCGCGATGGGACAGGTGATTGAATCGCTCTTTTTAATTCCTTATGAGTGGGGCATTTTGATCACCATGCCGATCTTAATCGTTTATGTTTTTCTGGGGGGATTTGTCACAGTGGCATGGGTCGATTGCTTTCAGGCCATTTTCCTTGTGACAGTTATTCTTATTGTTCCTGCTGTCGCCTATCTGGCGATTGGTGGGGCTTCAGCTATTTCTGAGGCTGCGGCTTTTAAAGGTGTCCCCATTGCTCTTTTCCCTCCGGGTGGTTGGGATGCCACTTGGGCCTCCCTGATCTTTGGTCTTAGCTGGGGGATCGGTTATTTTGGCCAGCCCCACATCATCACAAAGTTCATGGGGATCAGCGATCCTAAGCAGCTGAGAAAATCGATGATCTTAGGGATGAGCTGGCAAGTCATTTGCTTGAGTGCAGCCGTTTTTATTGGTGTGATTGCGATCGCCTATTTCCCTCTTGGCATTTACAACCATGAAATGGTCTTCATAGAAATGGTGAAGATGATTTTTAATCCCTTCACAGCCTCCTTTATCCTCTGTGCGGTCATAGCGGCCAACATGTCAACGATGGATTCTCAGGTTCTTGTCGCCGGTTCTATTTTTTCTGAAGACATTCTGCGAAAGATTACAAAACACCCTTTGGGGTCTAAGGTTCTTTTGAAATTTGCCCGTGTAGGAGTCGTTCTTATTCCGGTTATTGCTTCAATTTTAGCGATGACTATTTTTAGACGGGGATTCATCCTCGACATGGTGGGTTATGCTTGGTCGGGTTTAGGGACGACATTTGGCCCGATTGTTTTTGCGGCTCTTTTTATGAAAAGCATCAATAAGTATGGTGTGCTTAGCGGGGTGCTTGTTGGCGCAACGGTTGCGGCGCTATGGCCTATCTTAGGTCCTTATATTTTTTCGTTTCCACTTTTGCCCATAGTCCCTGGCTTTATTATATCTTTTATTCTGATGTGGGGGGTTTCTAACCTGACCGCAAGAAAAGTTGAGGCGAGTTAAGTGACCAAAAAATCTGATCGTGAGCTTTTAGAACTTTTTGCGGCTTTCTTAGACGAAGTCGAAAAACCTGAGCGGGACCCTTCCAAGTTTGACCAACTCAAAACCGAGTTGCGGAGTAACTTAGGTGATTTCCCCCTCCGTTTCGCCGACGGCGCCGAAAAAATCCTCCAAGAGCTCGAAGCCTCCCAAATCCCCAGCTAGAGATCTGCAATTGTTCTGTGGTGAATCTAAATCAAACCCTGTTTCAGGGGCGCAATTTCATCCAAGCCCTTATCTCCGGACGATTGATTCGGCTAAGGAACGAGTTAGCCTTGTCCTCTGTTTGCAAAAGTAGCAATGTTGTGGCGAAGAGGTCGGCCTCTTCGGCTGTGGGGGCAAGGACTGAGACGCTCATGATGTTGCCTGATTTATGTGCGAGATAACGCTTTTCTTTAGGATGGTAGAGATGAAAGTGGGTCTCCTCACCCTCTTTCCAAAACTGCTGGTAGTCGCCACTTGTGGCCAGTCCGCCCGAATAAAGTTCTAACACTTCACCCTGGTTTTGAGGATCGAAAAGCTCAATGCGCCAAGGTTGATCTGTGGTGGAAAAGGCAAAATCCCCCCCCCATTCCACAAGGACAGAGGGGTAACCAAGCTTTTGTATGGCTGCAAGCAGCTCATCAATGGTTGTCCCTTTGGCAACGCCTCCCAAATCAAGCCTGGTTTCTGATCGCGATTTGATGATTTTGTCTTCACTGAAATGGAGGGCGGACCAATCGATAGCCTCTTTATTTTCTACAGTTGGATCAAAGAGGCCACGGCTTGTTTTTACATAAGTATCGACACGCTTAAGAAGCTGCATCAAAAGGGGAGAGGAGGTGTAGGGTTGGTCCTTCTGCAGTTGATTGATGTGGGAGAGTTCTGAGAATGGGTTAAACTTATTGTAGACTAGGTGGGTGCGCCAAAAGATGTCGCGAATGGTTTGGTCGATGCGACATTGCTCTTTTGGAGAGATTTGCTCAGGAATGATAATCCGATAGGGGACCGTCATCGCAATACCGGAAAAGATCGTTTTATGCTCTGCTTTTTCTGTTCCTAATAGGAAAAGAAAAATCAATGAGATTGAGAGTAACTTTTCCACGTGTTTTCGATTAGCATGGCGATAGTCATGGGGCCAACTCCCCCCGGGACCGGAGTCAGGTAACTAGCATGCCCTAAAAGTTTTTGGAAATCGACATCACCCACAATTTCGCTCTTCCCATGAGAATCTGAAACCCTTTTGGTGATTCCCACATCAATGACAACAGCTCCTGGTTTTACCATCTCTTTTTTGATCACATGAGGTTGGCCTGCTGCAACAATCAAAATATCAGCAAGCAATGTGAGATCGGGGAGACCTTGATAGGCACGGTGCAAAATGGTGACAGTCGCATCAAAGCCAGGGCTTGTCTGAGCTAAAAGGGCTGCCATCGGTTT
>JAGVKY010000043.1 GCA_020050175.1 Parachlamydiales bacterium | reverse complement strand
GTTCGGCAATTATCTAAAGTCACAACGGCCATTTCACTTTCTGCTTCAACGGCCTGAGCCATCAAAGGGCGTTTGTAGGGATCACGATTGCCCCCGCAACCAAAGACGGTTAAAATTCGCCCTTTTGTCATTTCCCGGAGAGATTTTAAAACATTTTTAAGGGCATCATCTGTATGAGCATAATCCACAAAAACTTGTATGCCCAGGTCATTAGAAATTGATTCCAATCGACCGGGTACCCCATTAAAAAAGGCAAGTTCTTCTAAGAGTCTATCAATGCTGATCCCTTGAAGAAGAAGGGTTCCTAAAGCTGCTAAGGTGTTGTAAACATTAAAACGGCCAACTAGAGGGGTAAATACCTTTCTCGTTATTCCTTCAAATTTTAAAGTAAAATGTGTGCCATCGGAGGTGAAATTAAGATTCTCTGCCATGATCGTAGACGGATTTAGAATTCCATAGGTCATGCGAGGAAGGACAGAATTTCCTGTAATCTTTTCAACCCAAGGACAATCATTATTCACTAAGGCGTAGCGCTGGTACCCTTTTTTAGATTTCAACTCTGTTCGAGCGGTAAATAAAAGACTTTTGGCCTCTGCATAAGCCTCCATCGTCGGATGGTAGTCGAGATGATCTTGGGTCAGGTTGGTATAAATGAGGACATCATAATCGATTTCAGCCGTCCGTTTTTGCTGCAAGGCATGGCTAGTCACTTCCATGACGCCTGCTTTGCATCCCGACAAAATCATCTCTTTTAAAAGCTTGTGGTTCGTAGAGACATCAGGGGTCGTGTGGGTCGCCTGATAACGATGACGCCCAATGATGTATTCAATGGTCCCTAAAAGACCTGAGGAGCCAAATGTCCCTTCCAATAAATGCTTCAATAAAAAACTTGTTGTTGTCTTTCCATTAGTCCCCGTGATGCCAACCATAAATAGTTGGCTCGAAGGTGACTCGTAATAGGTATTGGCAATGAGAGCTTCGATAGAGGCAATATCTTGGGTCACTACTTGAGGGATTGTCAAGGTAGGGTCATAAAGGTCGGTCACAACAGCTACGGCACCTCCTGCAATCGCCTGGGTAATGTAGCGGTTGCCATCGTCAGACGACCCTTTGCGTGCCAGAAAAAGATTTCCAGGAGAGACAAGTTTTGAATTGGAAGAAACGCCAGTGATCTCGACTTCACGAGAGCCCACAATTTTTTCGTAAGGGATCTTTTTAAACAGCTTTTTGAGCTTCATCTGTGAGGTCCATTCCATTCATTATATAATTTTTCCAATTCAGCCACTTTATCCATCCAGTCCGCTTTCTTTTCATCCCTTCTAGGGTCCCCTTCTGGATAACCAAATGGATCATCGGGAGCTCTCCCTAAAACTTCAAGAGATCTTCGAGCAATGCGCTGAAAAATGGGGGCTGCCGCTGTCCCGCCATGGTGGTTCAATCCCCGTCCCGGGACGTAGCCATATTGAGGTTCATCCATTGTCACTAGACAAACGAAAGCAGGATCTTTTACAGGAGTAAACCCCACAAAGCAAGGGACATAAATCCTCTCTGAATACAATCCATCGATAATTTTTTTAGGAGTACTGGTTTTGCCTGCAACTGTATAGCCAGGAATTTGGGCCCGTCTGGCTGTTCCATTCGGTTTAGTTGTGTATTTCATCGCCTGAACGACAAGACTTGCGATCTCATCAGGGAGAACTTTTTCACCCTTCTCCATTTCAAACTGAAAGAGGACTTGCCCTTCCTTATTTTCAATTTTTTCAATTAACGTCGGGCGGACGAGTGTTCCTCCATTAGCCAGCAAGGCATAGGCTCGGACGAGCTGTAATCCAGTGGTTAGGATATTATGCCCCATAGCTAAGGAATAAGGTGTCCCCTTAGACCACTCTAAGGCGCCATTGGGGTGGACTCTTCCAGGTTTCGGAACAAGGCCTTGCGACTCAGCGGGCAGCTCGATTCCCGTTTTTTTACCAAATCCAAATTTGTCGATCAGGACATTTCGGTACCACTCTTCGCCCATCGCATCAACACTTCTTTTGGCTAAGGTGGCAACGTAAATATTAGAAGACTTTTGAAGGCCGATCCACATGTTGCAAAAAAAATGGAGGTGAGTGTCTTCAAGAGGTTTTTTTCTTCCAGGAAAGTGACTATTGGAAGTGGCGATTTTCTCTTCGACAGAAAAAACGGGGGGCTTGCCCTGTTTTTCTAATTCAGCATTGGCAAGAAGAGCTGCTGCGAGTGTAAAAGGTTTCATCACAGAGCCCGGCTCTTGGGCGTCCTGAATCCCTTTTACCCGAGTCTCTTCCATTTTCTCTTCATTCGCGAAATAAGTTGGATAGAGAGGAAGATTAAAAAAAGGATATTGAGCTAAAGCGAGGATTTTACCCGTTTGGGGTTCCATGAGGATGGCCCAGCCCCTTTTGGCTCCACATCGTTTAACTCCATAGGTAATCTCCTCTTCAGCGATGGCTTGCAGAAGGGGATGGATCGTTAAATAAAGATCGACCCCTTCTTCAGGAAGCTTAAGTGTTTCTCCAATCTCAAAGGTGTTAAGGGGCGATCGAAGGTACCTTCTCTTCCCCATTTTACCCTCTAAGAGAGCATCAAAAACAAACTCCAAACCCCCTGTGGGTTCAGCTTTGCGGCTTTTTTCTTCTCTTAAATGACGCACCGTATGGATCACTTGTCCCAGAAGAGGATCGGATGGATGAACCCGTTTAAAATTGGATTCAAAAAAAAGGCCGTTTTTGGCGAGCTTCTCCTTTTTGGCATAAGGGAGCCACCATTGAAGAATTTTCTTCTTTTCACCCTCCTCCAACCATGAGAGGAGTTTTCTACGGCGGCTTTTTTTGGCTAAGTGTCCCCGGATGGATTCTACGTCTCCATCATCCAAGTGTAAAAGAGAGCTTAAAGTGAGAACAACGAATTCCCTCTTGTCTTTAGGAATCACTTTTGGGTCGGCATAGAGATCGAATACTTCGACATCGACACTGATCGGAACAGGTTTTCCAAAAAGGGGTGAAGAATAAATAGCCCCCCTTTTAGCAGGTGTCTCGACGGTGAAGTAATGTTGCCCTTCAGCAACAGACCTCCATTTATCCCCTTCTAAAACTTGTATTTTAAAAAATTGAAGGAAGAGAGCTGAGAACCCAAACAAGAAAATGAAAATGAGAAAGAGTAATCTTTTCATAGATCTTTTTGGGGAAAGCCGAGATGGCTGTAAGCGGGCTCTCTGAGAAGTTCTAAAAGTTTTTTTGGATTTAAAGAGGTATCAATTTCCATTTCAAGACGGGCCCGCTCTTCATCAAGAGCGGCAAGTTCTTTTTCTTTTTTGGGGATTTGCAAGCGGAGCTCCATGAGACGATGCTCCTCCCCAATCAAGATAAATAGCCATGCAGCAAGAAGTAAAAGAAGAGTGATGGTCCGTTTGGTCACAACTTCATATTGTCATATTTTTTCTATCACGCGCAATTTAGCGCTCCTGGCACGGGGATTTAGGTCTGTTTCCTCGTCGGTTGGCTTGATGGCTTTCCTAGAGATCAGCAGGACTTCAGGTGTTTTATCTTGAAAATGCCCCCGATACCCTGAGGTATTCCACTTATCAGAAGCGGCCAGGGTAAAGGAATCTTTGACAATGCGATCCTCAAGGCTATGAAAAGTGATAATCCCCATCCGTCCCCCTGGTGTCAAAAGCTCAATCCCTTGCGGAAGGAACTCCTCTAAGACTTCCAGCTCCCGATTAGTGGCGATCCGGAGCGCTTGAAAAATTTGGGTGACCGGTTCTTTTTCCCCAAATCTTTTCTTTCCCAGAACTTTTTCTAAAACTTCTTTAAGTTGAAAGGTCGTCGCAATCGGTCTCCCTTTGACAACTGCTTCTGCCGCTCGGCGCCATTTCTGCTCTTCGCCAAGGTCGCGGAAAATAAGCTCTAATTCTCTCTGAGTCGCATGGTTAACAATGTCGGCTGCCGTTTTTTCTTGAGTGAGGTCCATCCGCATATCGAGAGGCGCATCTACTCTAAAACTAAAGCCTCTCTCCCCTTGGTCGAACTGCATCGAAGAGACACCAATATCTAAGAGGATGGCGTTAGGTTTTATCCCTTTTTTTTTGAGCTCTTCGGGTATTTTACTAAAGTTTTGATGGCAGAGGAGAAGTTTGTCTTCCCAGGGAGAAAGGCGCTCTCTGGCTAGGGCAAGGGCCGTTTCGTCTTGGTCGGCGCCAATATAAAGTTTAATTTCAGGGTGGGCCATCAGGATCGCTTCTGCATGTCCTCCGGCTCCCAATGTCCCGTCGAAAAAGACATCGATGCTTAAAGATTCAAAGGCGGTTAAGACTTCTTTGAGAAGGACTGGAATATGCATGGATTGAAGTGGCGTCCCCGGCGCGGATCGAACGCGCGACCTACCGCTTAGGAGGCGATCGCTCTATCCACTGAGCTACGGGGACAGGGACCCTTTCATCTTACCTGACTAGTTCATAACTTGAAAGAATCGAGTCACCTGGACAGAATGGTTCTTTTCATAAAAAGGATATATAAAATGGCTCCTCTACAAAAATTAATCCATAGATCCCAAGAGATTCAGCTATTATTATGTCCCGCTCCTGAAGAAACAAGAAAGTCGAGAGTAGTTAAAGGGAAAGAGATCGCCGAACTCAGTTGGTGCTATTACTTAGGAGAAACGATCAAAATATGAAGACTTGGTTGATCCTTATTCTTTTCTCCCCGCTTTTATTGTGGGGGGAAAAATACACTTATCAGTTAGCCGTTGGCCTGATGTTTCAAAATGAGGCTAGGCATCTGAAGGAGTGGATCGAGTACCACAAACTGATAGGGGTTGAGCATTTTTATCTTTGTAATAATTTAAGCGATGACAACTTCTTTGAAGTGATTGAGCCCTATATCGCATCTGGAGAGGTTGAGTATTTCGATTTCCCTGCTCCTTCGCGGAACCAACCTGAAAATCTTTGTGTTCAAAATACAGTCTATAACCATTTCTTGCTGATGGCCAGGGGAAAGGTGAAGTGGCTTGCCTTTATCGATGCCGATGAATACATCGTCCCTTTAGAGACCGATTCTTTGATCAAAGCTCTTAAGCCTTTTGAAAATCAGGTTTACGGAGGGGTCTATATGCATTGGAAGAACTTCGGGACCTCGCATGTCGAAAAAATACCTGAAGATCGTCTGCGCATTGAAACACTGCTCCATTGTGACGAATCACTTAACTTATTAGGCAAAAGTATTGTCAGACCTGAGCGGGTTTCGGCGTGTACAGATCCCCACCTTTTTAGGTGCGTTTCTCCCTACTTCAACGTGAATACCGACTTTCGGTGGTTGCCTTATGCTCACCCCAATAAAGTCACCGGCAAAAGGATCTTAGTGCATCACTATTACACTGGAGATATCGACTATTTGATCCATATCAAATTTCCCAGAAGAAAAATTTGGTATCCTCATGAAGTTAAGACAATCGAGTCATACATCGAAAGTTTAGAGCCTCTCAATTCTAAATTTAACGATGAGATGAACCGCTTTATTCCGCAGTTGCGAACCAAGCTCTTTAAAGAAAATTTATAAAGATTCCTCATAATAGCCGTTCTTATTTTCGGGGAAAAAATGGTTTCTAGAATTTCAGAGTTTGGCTCTGCTATCAGCAGCGTCTTTTCGCAATTGCCGAGGCTTAATTTAAGTACGGCAAAAGTAGCCCTTTTGGCGGCTATAAGATTTATTGCGGCTCCTGCCATTTTTATAGCCCAGAGAATTTCCTCCATGGTAAAGCCAGTCTCTCCACAAATGGCAGTTGTCAGTGCTGCGACTTGGGTGACCATTATTTTAGGAATATATCTCCTCTGCCGCAACAAACCTGAGCCAAAACCCAAGGATGTTCGACCTCCTCTTCCACTAGAAGAGGCACCGCTCGTTGCTGAGCCTGAACTTCCAAAGGCGACTCTTAAGGAAAAACTAGCGATTGTTGAGGATATTTTTCAGAAACTTCAGATAGCTTACCTTGAGTACGACAAATTTTTAATTCACCTGGATGATCACAATCTTATACGGTTAACCAAACCATGGCCAAACAATCCCGATGGTATGCATCCAGAAGTGGAAAAGCTTCATCAAATGGATGAAGAGGCACATAACGACCATTTTCGAAGGGTCCAAGAATATTTAAAGGGTGATGCAACAGAAGAAGATAAAAAAGAGCTTAAAAAGGCATTCGAATGGGCGCATTATGTCAATCAGTGTCTTGTATTGGTGCGGAATCACCCCCGTTTAATAGATTTGAGGAATAATGGTTTCTAAAATAACAGCTACGGGTTCGATGATTGAAGGGATCTTTTCTCGTTTGCCGGCATTCCCTTTATCGACTGCCAAAGCTGCTCTTTTGGCGACTTTAAGATTTATCACAGCCCCTGCCCTTTTTGTTGTGCAGAAAGTGACCTTCCTAGCTAAGCCGGTTTCCCCTCAAATGGCAGCGATAAGCGCTCTTCTTTGGGCGATTACCACGATCGCCATTGTTCTATTCAGCAGCCAGAAGAAACCCCAAGCTAATCCGCCTGGACCTAACAAGGCTCAGCAACAACATCAGCGCATGATCGTCCAGCGTGCTGCTGTAAGAGCTGCCGCTCTTGCAGCAAGGCCTAACCAATTACCTCAACCTGCCAATGATCAGTATCTGAAAGAGATTGAGGAGATTTCTAAAAAATATGGAGTGAAATTTCCTGAATTCCAAATGCTGAACGATCAAGTGGGTGATATGCTGATCCAAATTCCCGGCAGGAAAAGAGAAGAAGAAGAGAGTCCCGTAGTTGCATCTCTTTATCAACTCCGTGAGAAAGTCGGTGCAGAACACTACGAAGCTGGAAGTAAATGCTTGTTTGGTCCTCAGACCGCTGAAGATGAAGTTAGATTAAGAGAAGTGTATTCATTAGCAAATTACCTTGAAATCTGTCTCGATATCGCTTCTAAAAGGCGTTGTTGAAAAACAATCTCTGAAGAGCTTTAGGATGACTATGGAAAATTGTCAAAAACAGGTCGGGGACACCCCCGCGCCCCGTTAAGGGGCCCATTCTGCCTTCGATAAATC
>JAGVKY010000198.1 GCA_020050175.1 Parachlamydiales bacterium | reverse complement strand
TGAACTGACGAAGCAGGGGATGCCTCGAAGGGGAAAAATTTAAATTGAAAAATCTGGATTAAGGAGTGACTTTTAATTTAAGAGTTTTTCAACAAGACCCCTGTAATTAGATCTTTAAATAGCTTTGTTTAAGTCTAACCTTTCTTTTTGCTGGGTGATCTTCTCTCTGTACTTGGGGATTTTTTTTCGCTTCTTGTTTTGAGGGCAGGATATTGTTTGTAAACAGCCTCTTTAATTCCTTCAGGGTCAAGAGCGAAATGGGCTCGAGAAAGGGCATTGCGGGCCCTAGCTAAAGTGTTGATGGGGTAGGAGTATTTAGATTCTCCTCCTTCTTCTCCTGCAAAATATTTCGTATCTACTTTCTTATATTTCCCAACACTTGAACTGCCCGGCATTTTTCTCATTTTTTCTTCTTTGCTGCGTTCGACGGATACCCCTTTTGCGACACGTACCTTCTTTTCCATAGTCACCTTCCAATCAGCCTATTTATGAAGGACTCTGATCAAGAGGTGATTAAGGTTCATCGCCGAAGGTGAAGGCATATGCCTCTATCCCTTTAGGAAGCTGAAGGGTAAGGGTGTGCCTGCCATATTGCATTTTAAGATCTACGATGTCGTATTTTCTCGGTTCTTTGACTAAGATCTCACCCTCAGCATTCATATCTTTGGTATAGAACTGCTTTGGCAAAGGTTGGCCGTCCAATTGGACTTTTATAGGCTTATCGCTAGAACCTCCTAAAACTAAGTAAACTCGGGTAGCAATAAAGTTGAGGGACAGAGTGCTCTCATCACTTTCGGAGATGATTTTTTCGGCCTCTTTTTTCCAAGGCCCTTTTAAAGCTACTTGATCGGGTCCGGGGATCCCTGTTGAGGAGTAACTACGGCCACGTGAAGTCCCTAGATAAGTTTCCGGTGAGATGGCCCTATGTGAAGCGATCGGTTCTTCGCCTTTAATAGGAGCAAGTCCAAGGAGATCACGGATAGCATTTTCAGTTTCTGTGTAGGCTCCTTCCCCATGATGAACCTCTCTAACAATCCCATCTCTGTCTATGAGGTAATGAGCGGGCCAGTAAGAATTGTCGTAGGCTTGCCAAGTAGCGAAATTATTATCGAGGGCGACGGGATAGAGGATTCCAAACCTTTTTGTGGCATCAATGACATTTTCCTTGTCTTTTTCAAAAGCAAATTCTGGAGTATGGACGCCCACTATGACGAAACCATTGTCTTTGTATTTTTGGTACCAGCTTTTGAGATAAGGAAAAGTCCGGATACAGTTAATGCAACTGTAGGTCCAAAAATCGACCAAAACCACTTTACCTTTGAGTTTTTCTATTGTCAGAGGAGGCGTGTTGATCCAGTCGGTGATCCCTGCAAAGTTTGGAGCTTTAGCTATATGGGGCAAATTCCCAAATTCAGATTGATATTTTTCAACCGCTTGACCAAATGCAGACTCTTTTTTACCTTTTAAGTGAGTGAGGGCCTCTTTAACGACAGGCTGATCCTCTACATTGATCATTGGAATATATTTAATCGCAAATTGTTGAAAGGCCACATCTAAGTGGAAGGCAATCATGGCAGCGGCAAGAATCATTAAAACACCAAAAGTTTGACGTATTCCTTCCGAATGTTTCGAAAGAAATTTCGAGGAGGTAATAGCCTTTTGCCCACCATAAATTATGAGAAACATCGGAATCGCAGCTCCAAGGCTATAGGCGAAGACAAGAATGAAAGTTTCAAAGGTAACAGCACTTGTGGCAACAAGTGTTGTAATAGCAGCCAGGATAGGACCGGCACAGGGGGTCCAAATAAGCCCTAAGGCAATCCCTAAGACAAACCCCCCCAAAAACCACTTCCTGCTAATTTGGATTTCTCTTGGACTCTTTGGCCAGCTTCAGCAAAACCTGAAGTGTACTTAGCAAACCAATCCCCCAGTTTCGGGAAAAGCATCGAAAGGCCAAAAAAGGCGATCATAGCAACAGCTATGTACCTCAAAACATTAGGAGAAACTCCAGTAGCTTTGACAATGGCTGTTAAAGCGAGGGTAAAAAAAATAAAACTGATGACTAGTCCAATGACTGTCCCTATAGGCCTTAATCTTCCCTTCCCTCCTGATACAGAAAGTAAAGCGGGCAGAACCGGGATCACACAGGGTGAGAGGACTGTGGCAATTCCTGCCAAAAATGAGAATAAAATGAGAACATACATAGAAATTGACCGTTTCTTCTAATCGAGCGAGAATTGTGAAATGATTTCCTTTACCGCAATCCTAACCAAAATTTTATTAATAGCAATCCCTATGGCTAATGCACCCCTAATTCAAGTGTCGACCGAAGAGGCTCCGAAGGCCATTGGGCCCTATTCTCAAGGGATTCGCGCTGGACAGTTTTTGTATATTTCTGGACAGGTTCCTTTAGATCCGGTGTCTAGCCAAATGGCTGGAACAACGATCGAAGAACAAACACTCCAAGTCCTCAACAACATCGAAGCGATCCTACGCGCTCAAGGACTCACTTTTGAACATGTGGTGAAGTCTGAGGTCTATCTCAAAAATATGGATGATTTCAAAGCAATGAATGCAATTTATGCCGAGAAATTTTCTCATGCCATAAAACCTGCAAGGCAGGCGATGCAAGTTGGAAAACTCCCCCTAGATGCCCTCGTTGAAATTTCCTGCATCGCCTACATACCCATCTAACCAAAATGGATTAAATAGGCTTGGCCTTATGGAAGTTTTTGGGTTTGCGCGAGGAGCGAAATGGCATTTGATCAGTAATAAATAGCAGGGCCTTTTGCATTATTCTTGCTTTATTCGAACCTCTCACTAACCGTATGTATGAGAATGAGATAGATAATTTTGAGTCGCAGTTGAACAATAAACGTTGCCTTTGATTAACTGTTTTTTTTAATAGGGAAATGATGAAAAAGTGGTTGAAATGGGTAACAGTTGCTAGTGGCGTTGTTGCATAAGTCGGTTTGAGAGCTTCTCCCTCTTTCCTTCTAAGCTTTTAAGCTGCTTCCTCCCAGAAGCCTGTCGGCATCCCCAAGTTC
>JAGVKY010000061.1 GCA_020050175.1 Parachlamydiales bacterium | reverse complement strand
CTCTGTGGTGATTTTTTTTATTTTTTAGCTAAATTTTCTTTTATTAGAAAGGGAGTTCACTCTCTTCGTCAGCATCGCTCATGACACCTTGGCCTTGGCCAAATGAGAGGCCGCCACCCAACATAAACGAGGAGGGAGATGCACCAGATTCTTGTTGTTGAGAGCTTCCACCAGGCCCTTGTGGCTTGCCATCAGCCGTGCGAGAAGGAAGGAAGCGGATGATATCGGCAGTGAGTTCGAGAGAGACTTGAGGTTGACCCTCTTTGTTATTCCAGATTTCGGGACGTTTCATCTCGCCGATAACCAGGATAAGACTTCCCTTTTTAAGGTGAGGAAGCATGTTGTCGAATTTATCGCCCCAGATGGTGATACGCCACCAAGTCGTCTCTTCTTTGCCACCCTTCTTAGTATTAGATGCTAAGGTAAGGGTAGTTACCTTTTGGCCAGAGGGGGTATAGCGGGTCTCAGGTTCTTTTCCGAGATTTCCGATCACTTCGACGATGTTCATGGGTCTCCAACAACTTTAAGTTAGTTAAAGACCCAGTATAGACAGAGAGGAATTAACCTCAAATCTTGATAAAGCCGGGTTGACCGCCAGGAGATGAGGGGCCTTGAATTTGACCTTGCTGACCAGGACGGCGAGGCGGCTCTTCGGACGGCTCTCTTCCTTCGCTAATGTCACGGCAAATACGGCGCCATTTTTCTACAGTTTCAACATATAGGGGGGCAAATGCTCTTAGAGCTGATGAAACAGCATGCTCCATATCGAGCGTGCAGTGGATCAAAATGATCTCTTCTTTCACAGCAACACCGACGCCGCCGCCAGCCATTTGGCCGCCAAGCATTGAGCCTTCTAAAAGTTTTTCGTAGAGTTTAAGCAGAATCTTTTGATCTTTTGGAAGCCCGTCTAATAGAGGGGAATAAAGATAAAGGCGTTTAGAATTAGGCTCATAAGTGATATGGAGAGAAAACTCGTCGTCAATCCCTAAAATACAGGTGTTGTTTTCGTCAAAATCGAGCTCCCCGAGGCCTAACTCTTTGCCAAATTCTTTTAAGTTGTGCCTGGCATTTTCGAGTGACATGGTGATTTCTCCTTCCGCGGGTATCCTTTACCCTGATACTAAATGATTTTTTTTGAAAAAGCGACACTTTTTGCGTAGTGGAGAGTAAACTCCTTACCTCAAACGTGTTGAAACATTTTTCTAAGTTAATGAGTGAGATTATAGGAGCCTTGATGGAGAGATGCAATTCTTTTCGGTATCTGCTACTAGTTGGGGTTATGGAAAGCTTAAAAGGAAGGGGTGATCCCCTAGGTGTATCAAGAGGGCTCAAAGGCTGGAATTTTGCTATATTTACGACCATAGAAAAAAAAGCGGTATTGCATGTATTTGACATTCAGGGTGTTCCCTTAGGAATCTATACCCCATTTCAAACAGGCTTAATCTCTCATATTGAATTAGTTGGGCTTGAGGCTCCTTTTTGTTACCTTTGGGCGGTTGATGGGATAAAAGAGCTGTTAATCGATCCTTATTCGAAAGGCATTGTCTCTAACCCAAAGTGGGGAGAACCCTACCAAGCTTTTAGCTTATATTATGAAAATAAATTTGATTGGGAAGGTGTAGAACCTCCGCTTATAGCTGATAAAGATCTTATTATTTACGAAGTGCATGTGAGAGGGTTTACGATGGACCCCTCAAGCCAAGTAAAAAATCGAGGGACACTGGGTGGGTTTATAGAAAAACTCCCCTATCTCAAAGATCTTGGAATTAATGCCATCGAATT
Source organism: Parachlamydiales bacterium (assembly GCA_020050175.1). Lineage (GTDB taxonomy): Bacteria > Chlamydiota > Chlamydiia > Chlamydiales > JAJFMK01 > JAGVKY01. Next base: position 12,172 of record JAGVKY010000061.1, on the reverse strand, counting down.
AATGCCGATTGCAGAGTTTAACGAAGGGGAAATTAACCGCAAAAATCCCGAGACGGGTGAGCGTCTATTTAATTACTGGGGTTACTCAACCGTTCATTTTTTTGCTCCAACTAATCGATTTATATCTCGGCCTCCCTATGGTTTGACCGAACTTTGTCGATTTGTAAAAGAGGCCCACAAGCTAGGGATCAAAGTTATTTTGGACGTCGTCTTCAATCACACTGCCGAAGGAGGAAAAAACGGCCCTATTTATCACTTTAAGGGAATTGATAAAAAGCTATTCTACATCATGCAGGGAGCTGAATACGCGAATTATTCTGGCTGCGGGAATACCTTAAATGCTAACCAGCCTATTGTCGTCCCTTGGGTGATAAAGACTCTTCGAGACTACGTTTTAGACGCTCATATTGATGGGTTTCGTTTTGATCTTGCCTCATGTTTAAAGCGAGGGCCAAATGGAGGGCCACTCTCCCCATCCCCTTTAATTGAAGCTATCTCTAACGATCCCCTCCTATCTAATACAATAATGATTGCCGAGCCTTGGGACGCTGGTGGGTTTTATGAATCGGGTCATTTTTACCCTCAAGCTCCTCGATGGAAAGAGTGGAATGCATCGTATAGAGATGACATAAGAGGGTTTATAAAAGGCTCCCCAGGACTAAAAGGGGCATTTGCCAACCGCCTTTCGGGTTCTGAAGATCTTTTTGGAAAAACTAGAACCCCTCTCGAAAGTTTAAACTTTGTCACTTGCCATGATGGATTTACTCTTAGGGACCTGGTTTCCTACAACGAAAAGCATAATTTGAATAACGGCGAAGAAAATCGGGACGGCAACAACAACAATTTGAGTTGGAATTGTGGGGTTGAAGGAGCAACAGACAATCCCGAAATTATTGAGCTCAGAAATCGTCAAATAAAAAACTATTTCCTTGCACTTTTCATTTCGCAAGGAGTTCCGATGATGCTTTCTGGTGATGAATATGGACATACAAAAAATGGAAATAACAACACTTGGTGCCAAGATAACCGGTTGAATTGGTTTCAATGGGATACCCTCGAGAAAGAAAAGGGGATTCATCATTTTCTAAAAGAATTGATCAATTATAGGCAACAGCACCCCCATTTTAAAAAGGGGCATTTTTTAAGAGATATCGACATCACTTGGCACGGAAAAAAGCCCAAGCAACCCCATTGGGAAATCGATGACAAATTGCTGGCTCTTACACTTCGCTCAAAAAATAGCCCTAAAGAAATCTTTATCGCCTTTAATGCTAATGCAGAAGATGCCTTGGTTGTGCTCCCGAAATCCTACAATGGGTCCCCCTGGTTTCATGTGATCAACACCTACCTCTCTTCACCTGATGACTTTGCGCCAAAAGATAAGAGGATTTCTGCAGATCTCCCTCATGTTGTTTTGAAACCGTACAGTGCTATTGTTCTAGAAAGCTAAAATAAAGAAGGGCGTTTTTATAAAACGCCCCAATTTCTTTTATAGTTTAACGATGGGTTCTTTTTTAGCAGCCAAACTTAACATGACCAAGTGCAATCCGATAAAAAGAAGATCTATTCCAATCAACAAACCAATTAAAAATAGACCTGCAGGCGGCCAATTGGCCCAAATGATAATCCCCAAAGCGAGTGAAACGACACCGCTAAGGAGGGCCCATCCCCATTGCATAACTGGAGCTGTTAAACTGAATAGAATTTTAAATATCCCGCTAACTGCAAAAAAGGCTGCAAATAACAAAGATAATGCAAGGGCGCTATCAATAGGATAAGAAAGCATCAGAATCCCTACCGTGGTATAAAACACTCCTGATAGGAGAGACAGGCCAAAACCTGGCCACTTTCTGCTCCAAAAGGAGGCAAGAATTTCCAGAATCCCACTCACAATTAGCAAAGTTCCGAAGAAAAAGATTGTTGCTAATGTCACAAAATTTGCGCCAAAAATAGCTAGAACACCCAATAGCGCTAGCAGAATGCCAAAAACTAGAAAAGAGACCCAGTGCTCATGAAGACGTCTCTCTCCAAAGTAAGTGTCGTAAGGGGTTGGTTTTAGGTTATTTGCCATACAAGTCCTTAGTTTATTTTTTTGTCCTATTAGATAACTAAATCATTTATTTAAAAATACTATAAAAATTTAAAATCGATTATTGCGGCTTATTTTGAGGCGGTTAGAGAAAAAAAAGGGATTCTTAACCCGGAAGGGAAAAAGAAACTCTTAGTTTTGATTATTTGCCAATTAACAGACTTAAAAATTGAGCCCTGCAAATACTCCTGCGACCACACCGCTGGCATCAAAACTCCTTTTATGAATATGCCCTTCACTTTTGTTTTCTGGAAAATATAAGAAAGAATAATCTGCGAAAATACCAGCAAAATAAAAATGATTAAAAGGCATCAGAAGATCTGTTTTTATTACTCCCCCTCCCCCACCAGTAGAGACATGTTTAGGGACGGAGCGCGTGTGATTTTTGGTGTCTAAATAGGCGTAGGTAACACCCCCGCCTAGCCTGAATTCAAACTTATAAGGGAGAAAAAGATTGAAGGCTGCCCCTATGCTAACGGGCACCATCCAAATGCTTGTCCGGTCATGCAAACCAACGGAATGACCTCTTTTGTACCCATAGCCGACGTTAGCAAAAAAGCTCCACATCCTGTCAAAATAATAGGCTCCTTCAAACTGGTATTCGAACCATCCTTTGGGGAACATTTTTTTCGTTTTTTCTGCGGTTACGAAACGGTATCCGACTCGGCTATCTACTTCCAAAAAGCAACAAGGATCATCACAACTTGGTTCAAAAGGTGTTGGACAGACACAATCCAAGACTTTGAGGGGTGGGGAGCAAATACCCTCGGCAACTTCAAATGGCATGGGTTCGCTGCCCTCTTCACAGTTTTCTGCCTTACCTTGACTTGGTAAACAGATTAAACCCGATAAAACTGAAGCAAAAATTAAATGACGCATCATCAATACACCCCTTGCAAAGACTTATACTTAACCTAGCTGCTCTAACAATACAAATTTATTTTTACTTTGAGAGAAAAGAAGTTCCCCATCAAAAAAAAAGCCCCCCTTTTTTATTTAGCAGAGGAGATTGTGACTGATGTAAGGTTTGAAAGATTCGTCAAAGCTTAGAGCATTTTTGGCAGAGACTTTTCCAATCTGATGGGTGAGTGAACCGCGAAAAAGCAAATAAGCTGCCGGTTGTGTCACTTCTGATTGATGAGTTAAGACTGCAGAAGAAACTGGTTAGCTCTCTGCATCCGTCTTAATTGCCTGAGGGTATTATTTGAGATTTGGAAAAAAGCTTAAAGATAAGAGGCAAGGTCAACGGATGGCATCGTCGATCTTGCCTCAGAAGAGATTTAGTAGGCTGTTTTGCCGGAAGGACGACGAGAAGGGCCTTCAGCGACTTCTCTGTAATCTTCAGCTTCGAAGGCTGAGTGCATTAAAGTGATCGTGGTGCTTGGAAAAATTTGGCTTAAAATTTTATCTGCACGCTTCCCTTTTGACGCCAGGAGCTCGACTTCATCGACAGATAGCGATGTGGAATTTTCTCTCTTTGTCGGAAAGTTTTTTGTCACAACGGAAGTTGAAAAAGTTGTAATGCTGCCAGAATAGGGTGTCGACTGACTCATCACCATGTAGCGAGTGCTCCTAACGGCATCTGCTACACCATTTTGTTTTCCTTTGAGAGCATAGCCAGTATAGCCCACATTATTGGCCTGTGCATGCCAAAAAGGATTTGCTGCATGTTGCGAGAGATGATAAGCATCGGTTCTTGCTGCAATCGCTATGGCATTCATTCCCTCTTTTGATAAAGGTTTATCAAATAAGGGTGAAAGGACAGCAGTGACGTAATCTTCGATATCGACTTCGTTAACAATGCTAACTCTCCCTCCTACATCGTAGACATAGAGAACGCCGCTATATTCAATCCCATTCACAACAACACGTGTCTTAGAATCATCAGGAACAATTTTTAATTGGTAAGTTCCTACAAACTCTTCACCCCATTTAATTCCTGTAGAAATGGCTTCCAAGGATGAACGTCTTGCCGAAAATCTTGTAGCAATTTTTTCATTTTTGTAAGGATCGAAAACGTTGTATTTTCCTTTGACTTCCACCATAGCGGAAGAGGCGTCATGGCAAACAAGGACCCGAATCGACGGCGGTTGTTGCGATTCTGGTTCGATAAAAACGCTTTTTAGCCGGTCCCAAATCCCCGCCTCTACAGAGAGAGGAGAGAGCGATGTTGCAAGAACACAGGAGATAAGAAGTTGTAATTTCATAGCCATCCTTTAAGAGAACGTCGTATAACTGGATTTATTGCTAGTTGTCAAATGGTGATGAGCTCTTTCTGTGGCAACTCGACCTCGAGGTGTTCTTTTTAGAAAACCTTGGAGAATCAGATAGGGCTCATGGACCTCTTCTATTGTATCGGGTTCTTCGCCACAAGCAAGAGCTAAAGTTGTTAAGCCTACGGGCCCTCCACCAAACTGCATAATCAATATTTCTAAAATGCGTTTATCCATCTCATCGAGACCTGCCTCATCTACAGCAAGAAGGGCTAAAGCCTCCTGAACAACGGATGATGTGAGCGGGACCCCCTTTAGACGCACCTGCGTGTAATCTCTCACCCAGCGCAAGAGATGATTGGCCACCCTTGGAGTCCCTCTCGACCTTTTGGCAATTTCTAAAGCTCCATCCGGATAGAGAGAAACTTGCAAAAGCTTAGAGGTCCTTAGAATCACTTCGCTTAAAACATCGGCAGCATAATAATCGAGCCTTAAAGCATGTGAAAATCTTGTTCTAAGAGGGCTGCTTAAGAGGCCGCTTCTCGTTGTTGCAGCAATCAGGGTGAAAGGCTCTAAGTTCAGTTTGACGGTTCGAGCATTAGGCCCTGAATCTAGGACCAAATCTAAAGTAAAATCTTCCATTGCTGGGTAAAGATACTCTTCGATGTTTTTTTGGAGGCGGTGGATTTCGTCGATAAAGAGAACATCTCCCTTTTTAAGGGAGGTTAAAATCCCAGCAAGGTCTCCAGCTCTCTCAAAAACAGGACCGCTTGTGACGACGCAATTAGTTCCCATCTCATGGGCAAGAATATGAGCTAAAGTTGTTTTGCCAAGGCCTGGAGGTCCAGATAAGAGACAGTGGCCAAGCGCCTCCCCTCTCCCCTTAGCAGCTTCTAAAACAACTAAGAGCCTCTCCTTGACACCTTCTTGACCAATGAAATCAGATAGTAATTTTGGCCGCAGCGGAGTTTCAAAGATCACATCCTTTTGCTGAAAAGTGGATTCGACAAAGGGAGGACGTTGATTCATGTGACAAACGCTTGGATAAGGACTATCCCGATTAAAACTGGTGCGATGAATTTCACGCAAAAGATCAAATAGGGTTTAAGCCATTTTGTCTTATGAAACAATTCCTTGCTACCAGTGGAAACCTCTTCGATAAAACGTTTTCCTTTCCAACGCCAACCAATCAGCAAAGCTGCTGACAGACCGCCAATAGGAATCAAAATATCGCTTCCTAAGGTAACAAGACCGCTTAAGATCGAATGACCAAAAGGCTGAATATGGCTTAAAACATTCGGTGAGAGAGCGCAAGGGACCCCTATCAAGAAAGCTCCAGCAGCGGCTGCAGCCACCGCTTTTTTACGGGACCAACCGAAACGGTCCATGAGAAAGGCAACAGTTGGCTCCAAAGCAGAAACTTCAGAAGTCAATGCTGCTAACATCACAAGGAGGAAAAATAATGGGGCAAAGAGAAAGCCGAAAGGGATTTCACTAAACACAAAAGGCAATGTGTGAAATAGAAGCGCTTCGCCACTTTCCCCTTCACTTCCTACTGAAAAGAGAATTGTAAAAATTGTTCCCGCTGCCACAAGGGATACGATCGTATCCATGACCACGATCGGCAGGCAGGAAAAAATAAGATTTTCGCTTTTAGGGGTATAGCTCCCGTAAGTCACCATTGTCCCTTGGCCAAGGCTTAATGTAAAAAAAGCTTGTCCTAAGGCAGCTAAAATCGCGGCTGGAGTCAGAGCTGTCCAATCAGGATTCCAAAGAAATTTCATCGCCTCATTAGAGCGAGGTAAACTCAAGCCATAAACAAATAAAAAGAAGAGAAGAAAAAAAAGAAGAGGCATTAAAATTTTATTCGCCCTTTCAATCCCCTTTCTGACTCCATAAAAAAGAATGAGAGTCGCCATCCCCAAAAAGAGAGCTTGAGCACCAAGAGTTTTCCAAGGGCTGGACATCCACCCTTCAAAATATTCTTTTGCCTCTGTCACAGTGGTGAAATTGGTGAGATTTCCCTGTAAGGATTCGAATAAATAACCCACAATCCAACCGGCGACAGCGCTATAAAAACCGCTGACGATAAAACCTGTGATGATGGTCAAGCCGCCGACAGCGCCCCACCCTTTACCACCCAGTTGACGAAAGGATGCTGCTGGGCTTTTACTTGTATTTCTCCCAATGGAAATCTCTCCGACTAAAAGAGGAAATCCGAGAAGAATCAAAAAAATAAGATAGACCAAGACGAAGGCTGCACCCCCATATTGTCCGACCAGGTGAGGAAAGCGCCAGATGTTAGCAAGGCCAATGGCCGACCCGGACACAGCCAGGATAAATCCAAGCCTTGATCCCCAAGATTCACGTTTCATGCGGAACATCATAGGAGAAGCGCTGTTTTTTAACTTAGAAATTTCTTATAATCTCGGCCCCATTTTTCTTAGATAGGCTTTTTTATGACAATTTTTTCTCTAACCGTATCCAAGGAAAACATTTTGCAATTATTTTTAATAATACAGCATCAGAAGCTCGGTTATCAAATTGTTAATTACCCTGTCCAAAATTTTGGTTCATTTCAGGTGAGAATTGTCCCAATCGCCTTAAAAACCGGAAGTGATCGTTCAGAAATCTGTTAAAACGGACTATTTTTTAACCCAGAGTATTCCTACAATTACAGCCCTAAATGTTTATAAACAGTTGAACCTAAACCTATAACCTTCGCAAGCGAAAATACAGAGTCTCTAAAAAAAGCCGTAAGCCCTCGAGTCAACACCGCGTTTCACACAGTTGTAGAGCGAGTGGGCGGTATATTTAAAGATTCCACCTTTAAATTTAGGGCCTCAAGGGTGTTATCGAGGGGGCCTAACATCATCAAGCTCTTACCCAAAAGTTTGCGACTCCCCCGCTACCACTATCAATCAATTTGATAGTAAGAGAGGCCAACTTAGCGTAGTCACCACGACTTATCAAGATTCTGTTAACAAGTATCACGATCTGATCTTACAGTTTTTGCCCCTCAAGGATCTGAAAATAGAAACGGGTGAAGGCCCAAAATTGACAGAGGAGCAGATGAGTTCTCTTATCCGTCTTCCATGGGTCGCAGCAGATAGTAATGGCAGAAAGACCTTACTCCAAGGAAAAGACTATGTTGACTTAACTTTCAGGGGGAGAGATGGGCCATTTTCTTCTATCCGCCAGAAAAGAACCATACTTACTACTCACCTAAGTGCGACTTTAACGTGAGTATTTATCCCATTACTTCACCTGATGCGCGTAAACGTTGATCGAAATCAAACTCATTCACTATCATATGGCTCCAATCACTTGGAGCCTTCCTATTCCGGGTTAGCTCAGCGGTAGAGCAGCGGACTGTTAATCCGTTGGTCGCAAGTTCGAATCTTGCACCCGGAGATCGGCCTCTCCCAAACCGGAGAGGCTTTTTTATGTAAAGCCGTATGCTCGGCCCATTTTTTCCTATCATTCTAAGCTGCTCTCCAGTACGCAGTCTGCCTCTTTCTAAAAGGAGAAGCTGCCCGTTTAGCCACCCCCCTGTATAATACGGTTTTCGAAAGAAGCTGATGTTTTTTGAAAGATCGAAGTAGCTTTTACTTCCAATTTTAGTTATTAGGTAAGTAGGCAAAACACTTTTTAAATCGAGATGAGGGCAACATATGCGAAGACAGGACCTAATTAACACTGCAAGAGCACTCGTTGCTGATCACAAAGGTTTGCTTGCGATGGATGAGAGCACGCCAACTTGCAATAAACGATTTGCGAAGTTGGGGATTCCTCAGACTGAGGAGGCACGCCGTTCCTATCGTGAGATGATTGTGACAACCCCTGGCTTAGGTGAGAGCATTAGCGGCGCAATCCTCTACGATGAGACTATCCATCAGTCCAAAAAAGATGGTACTCCTTTTGTCAAGGTCCTTCAGGATGCGGGTATCATACCTGGCATCAAAGTAGACACCGGCGCAAAAGACCTGGCAGGTCATCCCGGGGAGAAAATAACAGAAGGTCTGGATGGATTGAGAGAACGCCTATCAGAATATTTTAAAATGGGGGCCCGTTTTGCTAAGTGGCGCGCGGTCCTTGCGATAGGCGATGGCATTCCTAGCAGAGGCTGCATCGACGCTAACGCCGAGATGCTTGCTCTCTATGCGGGGTTATGCCAGGAGGCTGGACTGGTTCCGATCGTTGAGCCCGAAGTGCTCATGGATGGTGATCATACCTTGGAGCGGTGCGGCAAGGTGACGGAGGAGGTCCTGCGAATGGTTTTCAACAAGCTCAATTCACAAAGGGTGATGCTTGAAGGGATGATTCTGAAGCCGAATATGGTCCTTCCCGGGCTGAACTGCCCCAAGCAAGAATCAGTAGACGAGGTAGCCGATGCTACCGTGACGTCTCTCTTGCGAGCCGTCCCTGCAGCAGTTCCTGCGATTGCTTTTTTGTCCGGCGGTCAATCGCCCGAATTAGCATCAGCCCGATTGAATGCGATGAATATTAGATTCAAGTCGCGTTTGCCTTGGGCGCTCGCTTTTTCTTTTGCTCGAGCTATTCAGCAACCAGCTTTAGAAATTTGGAAAGGCAATGATGCTAACCTCTTGCCAGCGCAGCAGGCTTTGTATCATCAAGCAAAATGCAACAGAGCTGCCCGCCAAGGGGAATACAACGCCTCGATGGAAAGGACTTAACTATGACAACCACTAAATTCACTCCCCTCACCCAACTTGCGGCTTGGAAGTCTCTTGAAGCCCATTACCCAAAAGTCTGCGAATTGCACCTTCGCAAGCTCTTCGCGGATGACCCTAAAAGGGGCGAGCGGATGGCAATGGAAGCAGTCGGCATCTACTTTGACTATTCCAAGCATCGCATCACTGACGAAACACTTAAACTCCTTCTCCAATTGGCAGAGGAGTCTGGTTTGAAGTCTCGCATCGATGCCATGTTCCGCGGCGAAAAAATTAACGTCACCGAGAATCGGGCTGTTCTACATGTAGCGCTCCGGATGCCAAAAGGAAAATCAATTTTTGTGGATGGTGAAGATGTTGTACCAGAGGTCCACACTGTGCTCGACAAAATGGCCCATTTTTCTGATCGAATTCGAAGTGGAGAATGGAAGGGGCACACCGGCAAACCGATCCGCAACATCATCAATATCGGTATTGGTGGATCTGATCTTGGGCCGGTGATGGCTTATGAGGCCTTAAGACACTATAGCAAGCATGAGTTGACCTTCCGTTTTGTGTCCAATATTGACGGCACCGATTTCGCTGAGGCCACCCGCGACCTAGATCCCGAAGAGACATTGTTCATCATTTCATCGAAGACCTTTACAACACTTGAGACGATGACGAATGCTCATACAGCCCGTGACTGGGCTCTCAAGAATTTAAAAGATCCCGCTGCTGTTGCCAGGCATTTCGTCGCTGTCTCAACCAACGCCGGAGAAGTTGCTAAATTTGGCATCGACACAGCCAATATGTTCGAGTTCTGGGATTGGGTGGGTGGACGATATTCAATGGATTCAGCCATTGGTCTCTCGACGATGATCGCCATTGGTTCGGATGCCTTCCATGAGATGCTCGATGGTTTCCATCAGATGGACGAACACTTCCGCACGGCCCCTTTCGAGAACAACTTGCCGGTCCTCATGGGGCTGCTTGCGATCTGGTACAACAATTTTTTCGGTACTGAGACTGTGGCAGTTCTTCCCTATGAGCAGTATTTGAAGCGCTTCCCCGCTTACCTTCAGCAGCTGACGATGGAAAGCAACGGGAAGCATGTCACACTAGATGGGAAAGAAGTGTCCTACCAAACAGGGCCGATCTACTGGGGAGAGCCTGGAACGAATGGTCAACATTCTTTCTACCAACTGATCCATCAGGGGACAAAACTCATGGCCTGCGACTTTATCGCTTTTGCCCAGCCGCTAAACCCGCTTGGTCGCCATCACGATTTGCTCTTGGCAAATGTTTTTGCCCAAGCCGAAGCTCTCGCTTTTGGCAAAACGGCCGAGGAAGTTCGAGCAGAGGGGACGCCAGAAAGATTAGTGCCGGCCCGAACCTTCGAAGGCAACCGACCTTCCAGCCTATTCTTCCTTGAGAGGCTTACTCCAATGGCGCTTGGAAAACTAGTTGCACTCTATGAGCACAGCGTCTTCACGCAAGGTACTATTTGGGGCATTGATTCGTTTGACCAATGGGGAGTCGAACTTGGGAAGGCCCTTGCCGTACGGATTATCTCTGAGATAGAAAAAGGCTCCGAGGTCGATCTCAAACACGACAGCTCAACCAATACCCTCATCCAGCGCTATCAAAGAAGCAAGGAGCAAGGGCATGGCAATAAAAAGCCTAGCGTGAATAGTGGATAATTTGATTAAACAAATCCAAGGTAAGTGAAGCGCCCCCCACCAACACCCCATCTACATCGGGTAGTTCCATCAATTCTTTCACATCCTGGGGATGGACTGAACCTCCGTATTGAATAATCACTTTTTCTGCAGTATCCGCTCCCCATTTTTGTCTCACCAATTGGCGGCAAAAGTGATGGATGACTTGAACTTCTTTAGGAAGAGCCGGACTCCCAGTTCCAATAGCCCAAACAGGTTCGTAAGCTAAAATGATAGTTTCCATTTCTTCTGGAGAGATATCTCCTAAAGATTCCTCTAATTGTTGTTTAAGAATTTGTTCTGTTTTTTCTTCCTCCCGCTCTTGTTTAGTCTCACCGATGCAAAGGAGGGGCTGTAATTTTTTAGAAAGAGCTTTTTTGACCTTACGACGGATAAAATCATTTGTTTCGTTGAACAAATGGCGACGTTCTGAATGTCCTAAGATGACAAACTCTGCACCTGCATCTTTCAACATATTTGCCGAAATTTCCCCTGTGAAAGCCCCTTCATTCTCGTCGTTCATGTTTTGGCCCCCTATGACAACAGGAGAATTTCTAGCAGCGACAGCGGAAGAATGAAGCGCAGTGTAGGGAGGAGCCACATAAACCTTAACTGGAACATTCAGGATTAAAGGGATCAACCCCTTCACAAAACACACAGCCTCTTCTATAGTTTTATGCATTTTCCAGTTAGCGGCAATCACTGGAGTGCGGTTTGTTGACTTCATCTTGCCTTTAATCTTTTTTGACCTCTTATCGCACCCACCCATAATAAGCGATCTAATAATACTTCTCGCCTAAAGAATTCTCGATTTGAGATCAGCCTCTTTTTTATAAGAAGTCATTATAAACTCTTGCTCTGCAATCGCAATAAATTTAAACAGATAAAAAGATCTCAACGCAAGGACTCATCAGGTATGGTCAACTGTCATTTTGCTCTCAGAGGCATTTTTACCTATTTAATTGCGAGCTCAACCGCTGTATTTGCTGCACCGATTACATGGGTAGCTCAAAGTCCTCTTAATGACATGAATAATCCTGCTAACTGGAGCACCAATTCAGTTCCAATGAGTGGCGACGATGCAATCTTCGATAACACCACTCGTGGCATAGCCACCAACCCAACGGTAAACTCCGCACCCCCCTTTTCCGTTTCAACTTTTAATTTTCCTAACCCAGCATCGCCCTTTACCTTTTATTTCAATAACGAGACTCTGACTTTTAATGGCGCAGGCATTACTGGCAATGCAAAGAATCCTACAATCAATATAACTAACATAGACAACACCTCTTTTTCTGGAAATCTGATCTCTTTCATAGGGTTAAATGGCACTTCTGGCAGCTCAAATATTACAAGTACAAACAATGGCAATTTGACGGGGCGTTGTTGCATAAGTCGGTTTGAGAGCTTCTCCCTCTTTCCTTCTAAGCTTTTAAGCTGCTTCCTCCCAGAAGCCTGTCGGCATCCCCAAGTTCG
>JAGVKY010000033.1 GCA_020050175.1 Parachlamydiales bacterium | reverse complement strand
GTTATGTTAATAGCTAAACATTTTTAAATCGGAGGCTTCCGCTTCTTCAAGGACAAAATCCTATCAGAGTGACATTCTAATTCAGCATAGGAACTGTTTGATTATTTTGGCACCGAAAAGAAAGTTGTTATTCCACCTGAGCAGCTCCGTTATTCATCCCTTCTCACGGTTTTTTTAGCTAGCTCTTTCAAAGCGATTAAGTCTTCGACATTAAAAGGTTTTACGAGAACTTGTATGAGAATAAAATGATGATTGTAACAATTGATAGTCCAGAGCAAGCTGTTTTAAAAAAGAAAACTGAAGATCTCCGACCTGAGGAGTTTCCTTTAGCTTAGGAAATTGTCGATCAGTTAATGGAAACCTTGATTCCTCTTATGCCTGCAGCAGGCCTTGCAGCCCCACAAATTGGGATCTCCTGTTCGATTTTTATCTTTAGTTATGATCGAGATCCTGCCCACTTAGAGATTGTTATCAATCCCACCTTTGTTCCTATTGGAGAGAAAAAAATTGTCGGCTGGGAAGGATGTTTTTCAACAATTTTAGTAAGCGGAGTTCGCAAGGTTGCCTTAGTCCCTCGTTATGAAAAGATAGCAGTTGCCTATTGGACTTTGGATGGCGTTTTAGTCGATCGTGTCCTAGAGGGGTTTGCGGCTAAGGTTTTCCAGCATGAATATGACCACTTGAGGGGAATGACCAATATCTACAGAGACGATGCAGAGGTAAAAGAATTTGCAACACATGAAGAGCTTAATCAGTTTATGGTAGAAGTCAAAAAAGAGGATTCAAAACGCTATCTGTCTCCAAAAAGAGGCAGTTAGGATTTAAAGGAGAGTAGGCATGAGAATATTAGTGGCTGGAGCGACAGGGGCGATAGGGCAGCCATTAATCGACTCTTTGATCTTTGATGGACACGAAGTCTTCGGATTGACCAGATCAGATGAGCGAGCAGAGGTACTAGCCGCAAAAGGGGCTAAAGCTGTTCGGATCGATCTCTTGAATAAAGAAGATGTTTTTTCCAGAACGGCTGAAATCAAGCCGGAAATTGTTGTCGACATGTTGACCTCTCTTCCTAAAGAGTACACTCCTGAAGCGATGGAAAAAGCAGCTGTTAAGGATGCTAAAATTCGGCGTGAAGGGGGAGGCAACCTACAAGAGGCTGCCGAGAAAAATGGGGTCAGACGGTATGTCGTCCAATCTTGTGGTTTTTGGTATGCACCCGGAGTTGGCCTTGCAGATGAAAACACTCCCTTCGCCTTTGATGCCACCCCCTCTATTGCGGCAAGAAGTCGGATTTACGCTGAGATAGAAAGACGGGTCTTACAGTCTGACAAAATTGAAGGGGTTGCCCTACGCTTTGGTTTTTTTTACGGTCCAGGCACTTGGTTTCACATCGATGGTGATGAAGCTAAGCGAGTCAAAGAAAAGAAATTTCCGATCATTGGAGAAGGGGATGGAGTTTGGAATTTCATCCACATTAAAGACGCAGCTAAATCTGTTTCTCAGGCTGTCTATTGCAGCCCAGGTGCCTACAATATTGTCAATAATCGCCCCGTTCAACTTAGAGAGTGGCTGCCAGCTTTTGCTCGCTATGTAGGGGCACCACCTCCTCCCTACGTCTCTTTGGAAGAAGCAGAGAAAACTCTTAGCCCTGACACTATCTATTATGCCACTAAACTTAGAGGCGTTAGTAATAATAAAGCGAAAAGAGAATTCAATTTCGAACCTCGCTCTTTCGATTGGCTGCTTTAATTTAACAGGATCCTAAAGAATTAAAAAAATAAGAAATAATAGGATGAAACAAAAAGTTATCACCGATATAATCCCCAGTGTTTTGTTCGGGGCTTCTGATCATCTTTCATCCAGTGGATTAGAGATTTCTATTTCTCAACCTGCACTTTATTAGACGATTGATAAGAATCCTTGGTGATAGAGAAATCCATGTTCACAAGAACAGTCCACTTCCATTTGCCATAGATCTTTGCGTCATTAAAAAAGGTTGGGCCTGTCTGAACGCTGATGTCAGGGGTAAGGTAGAAGATAAAGCAAGTGCCTCCAGATGTAAAGTGAAAAAAAGGAAAATTAGTGCAGAGCGTTTCATGATCGAATAGGTAAGAAGAGGGTAAATTTTGTTCCTCGCCCAGGAAGATTTTCTGCTTTCAGCTTTCCATGGTGCACCTCAGCAATGGTTTTGGCAATAGAGAGACCAAGACCAAGTCCCTCGTTCGATGAACCGGGAAGGCGGGTAAATTTATTAAAAATAACCTCTAACATGTTAGGTGGAATTCCTTTCCCTTCATCAGAAATAGAAAGCGCTAAAGTCCCATCTACTTTTTTAACTCCAATGGTAATGGTCGAATATTCAGGAGAGTTTTGAATGGCATTCAATAGAAGATTGCTCACTAAAATCTCTAAAAGAGAAAGGTCAAAATAGAGAGGAGGTAAGTCCTCTGGGATATGGATGGCGAGTTGTCTTGCTCCCATAATTTTTTTAACATTTTCTGTCGAAAGCTCAATGAGCTCTTGGATATGATACAACCCTTTACGGACAAGGATTTCTCCGGCGCTCAATTTAGCCATTGAGGAGATGTTCTCGATATCTCTGATTAATCCTTCTGAAAAATCTTGTATTCGGTAAACCGAGCGAGTTCCTAACCCGTTATCCTTGATGACATTTTCGCTTTTTAATTCCCCAATGGCATCATGGATAAGTTGTAAGGGATCATGGAACCTTTTAGATATTAAATCGAAAATTGTCTGGTAGATTCTTTCGGTCAAATCGAATGTTTCCTCTTTTCGACGCGTTTCTTCCGCAAATCTTCTTTCGAGGTGGTTGGTCAATAATTGAGCCACAGTGTAAAGGAAGTTTTTGTCTTCAATGGAAAGCTCATGCTTCAACTGAGGCTCGTAAGTGAGGACTCCAAAAATTTCTTCAGGATTTTTCAAAGGGATAAATAGTTTTTTTTCTGATGGGAGAGTGGTTGTTGACCAACCAGCCTCTTTGCCATTCTGAAAAACCCAAAATGCAGCCGCTTTTTCTTTATCATCTCTAAAATTCTTCCTATCATCAAAAGCAAGCCCTCCATCGAGTCTTTTAAGGAGGATCTCACATTTTCCTTCCAAACTATTGCTAAGCTTTTGACTGACAGATTGTAAAAGGTCGCTTCTAGAGGGAGCTGTGGCAATTTCGCGGGCAATTTCGTAAAGCGCTTCAGTCGTCCCCTCTCTTTTCAAAAACATTTCACGGTTTTTTCTTATCCGATTAATCAAAATACCGATGCTTATAGCTGCTAAAAAGATGAGAATTCCTAGGGCTTGATATTCAGAAAAACCAAAAATTGTTTTTAAAAAAGCGTAAAGAGCGGTTAAAAAAGCAAAAAGTCCAGTTGTGTATAAGTAGGGAGACCAGCTTTTTTTTATCCGTTTAGAGGGGGGCAGCCGATGTCGGATCACATGGATATCAATATCGCCACATAAGGCGACTAATTGATCTAGAATAGAGTGTCTCGAAAAAAATCGAGCTAAAAAAGTTCTTGGAGTCCTACCCACTATGATCTGGGTCACTCCTCTTTCTTTTGCCACTCTAGCAATGGCTTCAGGGATATTGGGATCGCTTGTCGTGATGATTTCTGCCCCGAGGTCGCGGGCAAGAGATAAATTTTTTGCTAATGTTGTTGTCTCTACGCTATCCAATGCGGTTCCATTATTGACTTGAAGTGCAATCCATGGAGCATTCGAATTAAAAGCAATTCTTCGGGCAAACCGGATGAGCTTTTGTGATTCTGGACTTGCATTGACAGACACTAAAATTCTCTCTCGCGGTCTCCAACCTGATGCCCTTTGAATCGTGGAAACCATCCCATGAAGCTCATGATCAACCTTTTCTGCTGCATAGCGGAGGGCCATCTCACGAAGAGCGGTTAATCGATCGGCCTGGAAAAAATTTTGGGCTGCAATAATCGATTGATCGCCTAAATAAACTTTTCCATCTTTGAGGCGCTGCAAAAGCTCATAAGGGGTCAAATCGATAAGTTCAATAAAGG
The DNA here is from genome assembly GCA_020050175.1 of Parachlamydiales bacterium. GTDB lineage: Bacteria > Chlamydiota > Chlamydiia > Chlamydiales > JAJFMK01 > JAGVKY01. Next base: position 4,966 of record JAGVKY010000033.1, on the reverse strand, counting down.
TTGCACCCTCAACAACCGAGTCAGGCACCGTTTCATGGATTGTAATGCCGGCGATAATTTCAATTTCATCTTTAACACTCTCAACATGTTGGATATTCAGAGTAGAAAAGACATCAATGCCATTATCCAAAATTTCATTTACATCCTGCCAACGCTTGGGATGCCTTGATCCAGGGACATTGCTGTGGGCGAGCTCGTCAACAATCACAAGCTCTGGTTTTAATCGAAGGATTTCGTCGAGATCCAATTCCCTAATTTGTGTGTCTCGATAGTTAACGATTTTTTCTGGAACGATGCGCAGCCCCATTAGAAGGCTTTCTGTCTCATGTCGACCATGTGAGTTAACACTGCCGACGACGATATCGATCCCTTGTTTGCCTAACCTTTGCGCCTCTTCCAGCATGGCAAACGTTTTGCCTACGCCGGCAGCCATCCCTAGGAAGATTTTATGGCGTCCCCGCTGTTGCTTTTTTTCTTCTTCAACAACTGCTTTTAGAATTTCGTCAGGATTTTGGCTCATCGTTTTTCATCTAAAATAAGATTAAGTTGGAGAACATTGATTAAAGGACCATCGAGCTTTTCGAGTATTTTTAGAATGTCATTTCTATCTAGGCCTCTTGCTTTAGCGACTCGGTCTATCTGGAAATCAATCGCCTCTCTACTAAGGTGAGGGTCTAAACCGCTGGCAGAGGCATAGATAAGCTCCAAGGGAGCGTTATCACCCATCCTTTTTTTTCTTTCCTCAACCTTTTTTTTGAGTTCATAGCTTGTGGGTCCAAGGTTACTTCCTCCAGAAGGGAGAGGATTGAAATCGACAGCAGAGGGGCGGGGCCAAAAATAGATCTCTTTATCAAATTTTTGCGCGATGAGGCTTGACCCAATTTTAACCCCCTTTGAAACAATGAAGCTTCCATTAGCTTGTTCTGGGACAAAAAGTTGTGTTAACACAGTCACAATGAGCGGGTAGACAATCCCTGTGAGGAAAACTAACCAAAGAAAAAGCCGAATCATACAAGTCCCGAAAAAACAAGAAACATATCAATCAATTTGATCCCAATAAAAGGAGCCATAAGCCCTCCCAATCCATAAAGGAGAAGGTTTTTTCTTAGGAGCAGATGAGCCGCTTGGGCCTTATATGGAATCCCCTGCAAAGCTAGAGGAATAAGAGCGACAATGATGAGAGCATTGAAAATAACGGCGCTCAAGATGGCACTTTGTCCAGAGTGAAGCATCATAATATTTAAAATGGATAGGGGGCCTGTTCCCTCTTCTGTGATGTAAAGAACTCCAAAGACAGCGGGGATAATGGCAAAGTATTTGGCGACATCATTGGCAATGCTAAAGGTTGTGAGAGCCCCTCGCGTCATGAGAAGCTGTTTTCCAATCTCGACAATGTCGATCAATTTAGTGGGGTTGCTATCGAGATCAACCATGTTCCCCGCCTCGCGGGAGGCTTGGGTCCCCGTATTCATCGCTACTCCTACATCTGCTTGGGCAAGAGCTGGAGCATCGTTTGTCCCATCACCTGTCATTGCAACGAGGCGGCCCTCCTGCTGTTCGCGCCGGATGATCTCAAGTTTCATTTCGGGGGAGGCTTCGGCAACATAATCATCCACACCAGCTTCTGCCGCGATAGCTGCGGCAGTCAGAGAATTATCACCTGTGATCATGAGGGTCCGGATGCCCATTTTGCGCATCTCTGCAAACCTTTCTTTGATACCCCCTTTGATGACATCTTTCAGTTGGATAATGCCGATAATTTTGTTGTCGTCACTGACAAGAAGAGGCGTCCCTCCTTTATTAGCGATCGATTTCACGATACCATCGATTTCTGGAGGATAAATTCCTCCCCTTTTTTCAATATGAGCTTTGATAGCGTCTCTTGCCCCTTTCCTAATGGCATGATGAGGTAGATCGACACCGCTCATTCTCGTTTTGGCAGAAAAAGGGATGAATCTTGCATTGGAGGAATCTAAAGCCTCAGCTCTGAGATCATATTTTGTCTTCGCAAGAACGACAATGGAGCGCCCCTCAGGAGTTTCGTCAGCCAAAGAGGCTAATTGGGCGAGCGTAGCTAGTTCCCTTTCTCCAACACCTTCGATCGGAATAAAGTCAGTTGCCATCCGGTTTCCTATCGTGATCGTGCCGGTTTTATCTAAAATCAAGAGGTCAATATCTCCTGCAGCCTCAACAGCGCGGCCGCTTTTGGCAATGACATTTCTTTGGATAAGTCTATCCATTCCGGCAATGCCAATGGCATTTAAAAGGGCCGAAATCGTTGTCGGGATCAAACAGATAAGTAGTGCGACAAGGACTGGGATTGTGACGATGTTCGAAAGATCTTGATCAGCAACTTTTCCGCTATAATCTGCATAAAATTTTAAGGCGACAACTGTCAGCAGAAAAATAAGAGTTAGTCCTGACAAAACAATGTTAAGGGCAATTTCATTGGGGGTTCGTTGTCTTTGCGACCCCTCGATTAGGTGGATCATTCGATCTAAAAAACTTTTCCCTCTATCAGAAGTCACTTTGATAGTGATGGTATCACTCACCACAAAAGTCCCCGCTGTGACGGCGCTTCTATCACCGCCGCTTTCTCGGATAACTGGAGCTGATTCTCCTGTAATAGCTGACTCATCAACTGTTGCGATCCCTTCGGTCACTTCGCCATCGGCTGGGATGATGTCGCCGGCCTCGCAAATCACTAGATCTCCCTTCTTTAAATCTGCCGAGAGGGTGTTGATGCGTTGGCCGTTTTTGATCTGTTTGGCGAGCGTTTCAATCTGAGTTTTTCGGAGAAAGGCGGCTTGAGCTTTGCCGCGGCTTTCCGCTACTGCTTGAGAAAAATTGGCAAAAAGAACTGTAAACCACAACCAAACGGTGATGTGGAGATCAAAAAGGGAACTGGCATAAAAAGTTGTAACAATCGCCCCTAGATAAGTGATGAACATGACAGGGTTTTTGATCTGCACCTGTGGCAGAAGCATTTTAAACGCCTCTTTTACGCTGCTAAGAATCTCCATCTAAAACCCCAGGTTTTTTAACATGAGAAAGTGTTCGACAATAGGTCCTAAAGCGAGAGGAGGAAAAAAAGTTAAAGCTCCTACGATAAAAATAACACTCACGAGAAGGATCGCAAAAAGGAGGTTATCAGTTGAAAATGTGCCAATCGTGGGAGGAGTGACTTTTTTAGCAGCTAAGTTGCCAGCTATGGCAAGAGAGGGGATGACGATGGCTAGACGGGTGATCAACATGATCAGCCCAAGTGTCAGGTTGAAAAAGGGGGTGTCGGCATTTAATCCAGCAAAAGCGCTTCCGTTATTCCCAGAGGCAGAAGAGAAAGCGTAGAGCAATTCACTCAATCCATGAGGCCCCTTGTTGCGAAGACTTGCCAAAGCTGTCGGAAGGGCTGAGGCAATGCCTGAACCTAAAAGAATGCAGGCACTTGGACTCAAGATAGCCAGCATGGCCCATTGGATGTCTCTCTTTTCAATTTTCTTCCCTATATATTCGGGTGTTCTCCCAACCATTAATCCAGCTAAGAAGACTGTTAAAAGAACAAACATGATCATGCTGCAAAGACCAACCCCTACTCCGCCAAAGATCTGCTCTCCAAGCATGATGTTGAATAGGGCAACGCCTCCAGCAAGGGGGGATAGGCTGTCGAGCATCCCATTGACAGAACCATTAGATGTAACTGTAGTCGAAACAGACCAAAGCAAAGTCTTAGGAATGGCAAAACGCGTTTCAATCCCCTCCAAAGACAAGTGCAATTTTTCGCCGTAAAAAGAGATTCCTAGGCCAAAAAAGCAAAAAAACAGCATCACCAAAAAAAGAAGCCAAGCATGCCTCTTTTCATCCACCAGACAGCCATACATAAAGACAATAGATGCAGGTATCAAAAGAATGGCAAAGGTTTCTAAGAAGTTAGAAAGCGGTGTTGGATTTTCAAAAGGGTGGGAGCTGTTGGTGTTAAAAAAACCTCCTCCGTTACTCCCTAATTGCTTAATGGCAATTTGAGAAGCTGCCGGACCTAAGGGGATGGTTTGTTTATTCCCCTCAACAGTGATGACCTCGACATAGGGAGAAAAAGTTTGAACTACCCCCTGGCTGACTAGGGCAAGTGCCAGGATAATCGAAAGGGGCAAAAGGAGATAAACGATCGTACGGACATAATCTGCCCACACATTGCCTAGAGTTTGAGACGATTTCCTTTTGATCCCTCGGACTAAAGCGAGTATTACACACATCCCTGTGGCGGCGCTTAAAAAATTTTGGACAGCAAGTCCAAGCATTTGGGTGGTGTAACTTAAAGTCGTTTCCCCTGCATAGGCTTGCCAGTTAGTGTTAGTGACAAAACTTGCAGCGGTGTTAAAGGCAAGCAGCCAGGGGACGCCAGGAAAATTTTGCGGATTTAGCGGAAGAAAATATTGAAAAATCTGAAGGAGAAAAATCAATAAAAAGCCGCAGGCATTGAAAAGCATCAAGGCTTTTGCATAGCTGTACCATCCCATTTCGAATGCGGGATCAATCTTTGCTATCTGATAAGTCAACCCTTCAAGCCAACCTAAGACAGGACTCAAAAAAGTTGGCCTTCCTTCAAAAACAGTGGCCATCCATTTTCCTAAGAGGGGAGCGGTGGCAGCAAGTAAGCCAAAGAAGAGTAAAAGTTCAATCACATTGGACATTAAAATTTTTCAGGATAAATCAAGGTGTAGACTAAGTAGCCCGCCATTCCAACCGCTACAAAACCGGCAATTATAAAACCCATAATTTGCAGGCTAAGTCTTCAACCCTTTTTTTGCATCACACAAACAAGATGTGGAGAATTTTTAGAATTATCGTGTTAACTTGCCTAGAAGGACTTGGCAAACTAAGATCATCCCTATCCTTGTGCTCATTTCTTAAAATGAATTTGCTTCCCCTTTTTTTAGCTCTCTATTTTGCTTATGGCACTAACTTAAGT
>JAGVKY010000055.1 GCA_020050175.1 Parachlamydiales bacterium | reverse complement strand
TTGCCTTTTTTGCCCTTGTTACCTCTTTTTTAGGGGTCTCCCTTTCTGTTGTCGATTTTTTGGCCGATGCATTAAGGGTAAATCGGCATGGTCTTTCAAGGCTCTTCCTTATTCTATTGATGCTCATCCCGCCTGTTATTCTCTCTGAACTCTATCCGGGAATTTTCATGGAGGCCCTGGGAGTTGCAGGTGGTTTTGGAGAGGCCGTTATGAATGGTTTGCTCCCAGTTATCTTTGTTTTTGTCGGGAGAAAGCGTTTCAAAGAGAAGTTTCCCCGTTTGTCAAGCGCCCTATTCTTGAGTCTCGCTACCCTATTTATCCTATTAATTATGGGGATTGAGTGGGTCGCACTTGCACGTTAGGTTTTTTTTAGGCAAAATAATCGCTCTTTTGCACCGATAGCTCAATCGGATAGAGTACTTGGCTACGAACCAAGAGGTTAGAGGTTCGATTCCTCTTCGGTGCGAAATTTTTCATGAGAATATTCCCTCTTTCATCTGGTCCTTTTGAGACAAATGGTTATGTCGTAGCCGAATCCGATCGTGATGAGGCTTACCTAATCGATGCTCCTCCCGGCAGTTTAGAAATTTATAAAAGAATCCTCAAAAGAGAAAAGCTTGTTCCAAAAGCTCTTCTTTTGACCCACTCCCATTGGGATCACACTGCAGATACAGTTGCTATCACTGAAGATTTTTTAATACCTGTCTATGTGCATTCTTTAGATGCAGAAAACGTAAAAAGACCTGGCAGTGATCGCTTGCCTCTTTTTTTTACCATCGAGGGAAAAGAGCCCGATTTTCTTTTAGAAGAGGGGCAAGTTTTGTCTTTAGGCTCTTTAGAACTAAAAGTGATCCATACCCCAGGGCATACTCCAGGAGGGGTCTGTTTCTATCTAAAAAAAGACAAAATCCTTTTTTCGGGCGATACTCTTTTTCGAGGGACGATTGGGAATCTTTCTTTTCCAACCGCTCAACCTGAAAAAATGTGGGATTCATTAAAAAAGTTATCGCTCCTTCCTCACAGAACTGTCGTTTATCCGGGACATGGTCCTAAGACAACCATTGGCGAGGAGAAATTTTTGAACGATCCAAAATCTTATTTTTCTTAAGGAAAAAACATGACTAATCTTATTGGGCAAAATGCCCCATCCATTAAAGCTCCGGCTGTTTACCAAGGAAAAATCATTCCTGATTTTTCTTTAGAGCAGTTCAAAGGGAAATATGTTGTCCTTTTTTTCTATCCTTTGGACTTTACCTTTGTCTGTCCAACCGAACTCCATGGCTTCGAAGAGAGATATGCAGATTTTAAAGGGAGAGGGGCTGAGGTTATTGGATGTTCGGTGGATAGCGCTCACTGCCATCTAGCTTGGTTGAGAACTCCAAAAGCTCAAGGCGGTATCGAAGGGATTTCCTATCCTTTGATCGCCGATATTAAAAAAGAGGTCTCTTCTTCTTTTAATGTTCTCTCTTCCGATGGTGTCGCTTATCGAGGTCTTTTCCTTATCGATAAGAGTGGAAAAATTCGCCACTATTTAGTGAATGATTTGGCGTTGGGACGCTCGGTTGACGAGGCGCTAAGAACTTTAGATGCCCTAATCACTTTCGAAACCGATGGCGAAGTTTGCCCTGCTAACTGGAAAAAGGGAGAAAAAGCGATGGCTCCTACAAGAGAAGGTGTTAATACCTATTTCGCCTTGAAGAGCTAATTTTTAACTCTAAACCGTGAGATAGTCGTAAAAATCTCGCTCCGTGGTCATTAAAAGAGCTTTGATCCGGAGCGAAAATTCAAAAAGAGGGTCGAGAATATCGACACTTCCAACGCCAGGGGCAAAAATGGCCCCCAAACGGTTCTCTTCTAAATTTTCTTCCATCCAATTCAATCCCCCTCGATAATCTGCGGCACTAAAGCCTTCGTCTTTTACACGAAAAAAAAGAAGATGGTGTTGATAGTGAAGGGCTTGAATAGCCAATAGCATCCCTTTTGTGTCTTTTGGAGGGTGTCCGTAGGTCTGTAAAAGATCTGCAGGGGTGTAGATTACAACCCCTTTTTCGAAATTTCCTTTTTCAGCTTCTGCAAAAAGAGCGATTAATTTCATTTTTTTGAAAAAAGATTAGAGTCATAAAAAACAGCAGAAGCGCCAAGTTCCTCCTCTATTTCTAAAAGGCGGTTGTATTTAGCTAGGCGATCGCTTCTGGAAAGAGAGCCTGTTTTGATTTGGCCTGTGTTCATAGCCACAGAGAGATCGGCAATAAAAGAGTCTTCAGTCTCTCCCGAACGGTGAGAGATAACAGCTTTCCAGCCGTAGCTTTGAGTTAATCGAATAGCTTCTAATGTTTCAGAAAGAGTTCCAATTTGATTGCATTTGATTAAAACAGCATTAGCAACCTTTTCTTGAAAAGCTCTTTTAATAAGAGTTGGGTTCGTAACTAAAAGATCATCTCCAACGATCTGAATTTTATCGCCAAGGCGCTGATATAATAATTTCCAACCTTCCCAGTCATGTTCATCAAGGCCATCTTCGATGGAGTCGATAGGGTATTTTGTTGTAAGTTTTTGCAAATAAGAGACTTCTTCGGCGCTTGTTCTCCCTTGAATTGAAAGCCCTTTCTCCCGCTTCTTGACGTCTACATATTGACCTAGTTTTTTGTCGAAATAAGACGAAGAGGCAGCATCTAAGGCAATAGAAATCTGCTCGCCAGCGCGGAATCCAGCAGCTTCAATAGAAGAAACAAGTAAATCGAGGGCCTCCTCCGTAGAATTGATGGCAGGGGCAAAGCCCCCTTCATCCCCAACAGAAGTGGAAAGTCCTTTCTTTTTGAGAATGGATTTTAAAGTGTGAAAAACTTCGGCCCCATACCTAACTGCTTCGCTAAAAGTTGGAGCCCCATGGGGACGGATCATAAACTCCTGAATCTCAAGAGGATTGTCCGCATGTGCTCCTCCATTCAAAACATTCATCATCGGGCAAGGTAATGTTCTTGCAGAGACGCCGCCTAGATAACGATAGAGGGGAAGTTCTAAAGCAGCTGCAGCAGCTCTTGCAATAGCTAATGAAACGCCTAAAATCGCATTTGCGCCGTACCTTTTTTTCTCTTTTGTCCCATCAGCTTCGATCATCAAACGATCGAGTCCTTCCTGATCGAGAACGGAGCGATCCTTTAAGATTTTTTGAAGGGGTCCTTCAACGTTCCTGATCGCTTGAGTTACTCCTTTGCCCTTATAGCGTTTCAGGTCTCCATCGCGTAATTCGAGGGCTTCTCCTTCTCCAGTTGAGGCTCCAGATGGAATGGAGGCTGAGCCTACAATCCCTTCGTCAGTAACAACAGTCACTTTCAAAGTAGGAATCCCTCTGGAATCTAAAATTTGGAGGGCAAAAATATGATTAATTTCAAACATCGGCGGCTTTCTTTAAGGTCATTTTTGAGGCTATCAGAAGGCTAAAATGGTGTCGACAATTCTAGTTCATAGAGTTTAGAAAAAGGGAAAAAAATGAAATGCTTGTAGTGAAAATAGTAAACATGTTACTTCTTTTTTCAAGAGATAAATTTCGGATTCGAAACAATCGTATTGTTTGAAAACCTATTTTGAGGTAGTCTGGCATCGATTTGTCTGGCAATCCGAGTGTCAGAATTTTTACAACAATAAGAGTGAGAGATGAAAACCACTTTAAAAGCCTCCTTCATGTCGCTGCTCCTCTTGGCAACTATTGCCTTTAACGGGCCGGTCTTTGCTGAGGATGAATATTGCTTCGAAGAACAACAACCATGTGACACACAGTCTGAATGGTCATCAAGCTGGGATGATTCAGTTTGCTGGGATAATAACGACTGGTCCTGCTGGGATTACGATGAGTGCTGCGACAAAAACTTTCGAGTTTATGTCGGAGGTCTCTATTACAACCGTCGGTTTCATTTAAAAAACGATCGTGAAGATCGTGGTTTGAATATCTTTAGTATCAGACCAGGCCATAAGCGTAGCGTCCAAGGTAACTTTGGCGGTGTTAATGTTGGTGCTGAGTATGATCCTCTTTGCTTCGTCTACGGTCGTGTTGATTTCTGGTGGGGTACTGGTCCACAACATGGACACTGTCTAAAATCTAACGTTAACGAATATTGGGTAGAGGGCCGTGTAGGCTGGACTTGGGGCGAATGCTCACCTTGTGGTTGGAGACTTACACCTTATTCAGGTATTGGTTACTTCTGGATCGATCGTCGTTTCAAAAACGTTTACTTCCCAGTGTTTAACCACATGGAGGCATTCCACAGAGGCCAACACTTCAAGATTAACTACCAGTCTTGGTATGTTCCTGTAGGTATCAGAGGCGAAGTTGAGCTTATGCCAGACTTCACAGCTGGTGTTGATGTCACCTGGATGCCAGAGTTTGGCTCACGTATCCAATTTGGAAAGCATGAAAGCATCGAGCTAAACCACGGTGATTTCGGCGACAGATACGGCTGGAGAGTTGAAGTTCCCCTCC
>JAGVKY010000189.1 GCA_020050175.1 Parachlamydiales bacterium | reverse complement strand
TTCTAGGAATCATCATTGGATTAGTATAGTTAAAGCGCTCTTTTAGTGCGTTTTTAATTTCTTCTTGATATTTTTTCTGTAATCTAGACATGGCTTAATCTTTCTTTTTTTTCAGGTCTCGGTAAACAACTTCTTTACCTGCATCCAAATAAACGAGCTTTTTGGCTCCATCTTTGGATATTTTGGCCTTAATTTTTACGGGTTTACCTTCTTCATTGCAAAGGCTGATATTGGAAATGTGGATAGGGGACTCCATTTCAACAATTCCAGGTTGCATTTTTTGCTTTGGCTTCACATGTTTTTTTCTGATATTGAGTCCCTCAATGATCACTCGATCCCCTTCACGGGCTCGAACATTGCCAACATTGCCTTTCTCATTCCCTGCTAGGACGACAACTTTATCGCCTTTTCGAATCCACTTATTACTCATTACATCTCTCCTAAATCACTTCTGGTGCTAAAGAGGCGATCTTGATAAATCCTCTATCGCGTACCTCACGAGCAATAGGGCCAAAAATCCTGGTTCCCTTGGGATTATTTTTTTCATCAATAATCACGCAGCTATTGTCGTAGTATCTGAGCCAAGTTCCGTCTGGCCGCTTAATATATCTTTTCGTACGCACGATGACGCAGCGTACAACTTCCCCTTTTTTTACTGTTCCATTTGGGGCAGCCTCTTTCACTGAGCAAACAATGGTATCACCTACGTACGCATAGCGTCTCTTCGCGCCCCCAAGGACTTTAAAGCAACGCACTCTTTTTGCGCCTGTATTGTCTGCAACTTGTAAATCGGATTCTTGTTGAATCATGTTCCCTTACCTTAACTTACTCTACTACTTCCACGACTCTCCAGCACTTCAGCTTAGAGAGGGGTTTTGTCTCAACAATTTTTACTTTTGTCCCAACTTGAATATCGAAATTTTCATTGTGGGCATAGTACTTTTTTGCACGAACAATGCTCTTATCGAATTCAGGATGTTGTTCCTTACGCTCAACTTTCACGATGACTGTTTTTTGCATCTTGTTAGATATTACAGTCCCTTCTCGCACTTTTCGTGTACTGGGTTTTCTAGTGTCCATAGTCTTCCTAAATTATTTCTTGTTTAAAACGGTCAGGATTCTCGCACGATCTCTTCTTGCTTTTCGCAATAGGTGAGCTTTCTCGATCTTGTGCGTCGTGCTGATCTCATTTCTCATTTCAAACAACTTCTTTGACAATTCGTTGTAGCCTGCTTTGAGCTCTTCAACAGATTGATTTTCAAATTCTTTCTTTTTGCTCATTTTATACCTGCTCCACTCTGTCGACAAATCGGGTTTTAATCGGAAGCTTGGCAGCAGCTAATCTTAAAGCGTTTCTGGCATCTTCTCTCTGTACACCGCCAAGCTCAAACATGATTCTTCCAGGGCGCACAACTGCTACCCAATGGTCGACTCCACCTTTACCTTTACCCATACGGACTTCGGCTGGTTTTTTTGTCACCGGCTTATCAGGGAAGATGCGGATCCAAACTTGCCCTTTACGAGCCAAATAACGGGTAATTGCAACGCGGCATGCTTCAATCTGGTTAGAGGTGATCCATCCTCGGTCAAGTGCCTGCATTCCAAATTCACCGAAATCGACAAAATTGCCCCCTTTACTTAGGCCGGCCATTTCACCTTTCATCTGCTTGCGGAATTTCGTTCGAACTGGTTCTTTATATTTTGCCACAGTATGTACTCCTACTTCCTAACTCTTTTCTTCGCCTTTATTAATCCAGACTTTGACACCGATGGATCCATAAGTAGTCTCGGCTCGTCCTGTCGCATAGTCGATGTCAGCTCTCAGCGTGTGTAGGGGAATTCTTCCCTCTTTATACCATTCGGTTCTTGCAATCTCAGCGCCATTGAGTCTTCCTGAAATCTGCACTTTAATGCCAGCTGCGCCTGCATCCATGCTCGCCTGCATCGATTTCTTGAGAATTCGTCTAAAAGGAATTCTCCGCTCAATCTGCTTCGCGATCCCATCTGCCACTAGCTTTGCGTCGAGATCTGGCCGTTTGATTTCTTCGACTTCGACCCAAATCTCTTTGCCTGTCATTTTCTTTAGATCTTTCTTGAGGATCTCAATCTCAGCCCCTTTCTTTCCAATGACTAGTCCAGGTCTTGCAGTAAAAATGGTCACCTCGATCTTCCCGCTCATCCGCTTGATCGCAAATCGAGAGCTGCCTAAACAGGCAGGTCTTTTGCTTAAAAACTCGCGGATTTGACGATCTTCTTCGAGGAGATTTCCAAACTCTTTTTTATTCGCGAACCAAACTGATCGCCAATTCTTATTGATTGCTAATCGAAAGCCTATTGGGGATGTCTTCTGTCCCATTCAATTCTCCTTATCCTATTCTTGAGCGCCCACTACAACAGTAAGGTGGCTTGTCCTTTTATTGACTGGCACACGCCCTCCTCTGTTTTTCGATTTAGAGCGTCTTATAATCGGCCCACAATCCACACGAACCTCGTGCACTTTTAAATCTTTTCTCTGCACCCCATGTCGAGTCTCAGCATTCGCAATAGCGCTTTTGAGGGTCTTGAGCAAAAGGGTTCCCCCTTTAAGTCCAGAGTACTGTAGCTGCGCAATGGCACTTTCTACATCGAGACCACGAATTAGCCCTGCCGCAAGCCTTGCCTTACGCGGCGGAATTCGCAGGTATTTAGAGATCGCTCGTGATTGTTCCATAGGTTAACCTTGCTTTGCTTGGGTTTGAGGTTTAGATGGTGTTTCTGCTTTTTTAGTTCCACCGTGCGCCTTAAATGTTCTCGTAGGTGAAAACTCGCCAAGTCGATGGCCAACCATGTTTTCAGAAACGAACACCGAAATAAATTTTTTTCCATTGTGCACGTCAAATGTGTGCCCAATCATATCGGGTATCACCATAGAACGGCGCGACCAGGTCTTAATTGACTTTTTCGTCCCTTCTCTATTTTGTTTCTCGACCTTCTCCATTAGATGGTGGTCTACAAAAGGTCCTTTTCTCAGAGATCTTCCCATATATTTCCTATTTCTTACGCCGTTTTACAATCCACTTATTGGTCTTATTCTTCGGTCTTGTACGATATCCTTTGGTGTACATAGCCCATGGAGTCTGAGGAATGTAGCCGTTGTGCTTTCCTTCTCCTCCCCCGTGTGGGTGGTCGACTGGGTTCATCGCTGTTCCGCGTACTGTGGGTCTAAACCCTTTCCAGCGGACTCTTCCAGCTTTACCCTCTCTACTGAGCAATTGCTCACCATTGGAGACTACACCAAGAGAAGCGCGGCAATTTTCATTGATCATGCGCACTTCGCCAGAAGGCATTTTCAGGGTTGCATAGCCGCCGCTGCGGGCCATCAGCTGTGCTGACATTCCGGCTGATCGGACAATTTTCCCTCCACGCCCTGGTACCATTTCCACGTTGTGGACCATCGATCCAAGAGGTATTGCCTTGAGGCGCATGCAGCAGCCGACGTCAAAAGAGGCTTTATCTCCTGTCATGACGGTATCGCCTGCTTTTAGGCCTTCGGGTGCTAAAATGTATCGTTTTTCGCCATCAACATAATTCAGAAGAGCGATGTGAGCAGATCGGTTTGGATCATACTCAATCGACGCGACATTTGCAGGAATCCCTTCTTTATCTCGTTTGAAGTCGATGATGCGATAAAAGCGCTTATGGCCTCCACCTCTGTGGCGACAAGTGATCCGCCCATGGTGGTTGCGTCCATTTGTCCGTCTTTTAATCTCTAAAAGCGCTTTTGTCGGCTCTACGGTTTGCTTGCCTTCGCGTGTGAGCTGCTCATTGCTTGGCAATACCAGCCAGCGCTGCCCAGGTGTAATTGGACGAAATTTCTTAGTCATATGTTACCTTAAACAGTTTCTCCAAGTTCATCGCCCTCAGCAAGGGTGACAACTGCTTTTTTAAATGCTGATTTAAAGCCAATTCTTCCACGTACTCGCTTCTGCTTAGGCTTGGTTATGATTGTGTTGACAGCCTTAACCTTGATATTCTTTTCAGCGTAAATTTGCTCAATGGCTTGAGCGATTTCTTGTTTATTTGCCTTCAAATCCACCAAAAAAACATATTTGGGGGAGGCACATTTTGCAACTGAGGGATTGCTCTTATTGTCTTTGAGCTCTCCAAGAACTCGAGCTTTTTCAGTCACATAGCGTGATTTTACAATGTCATAGGGGGTCTTCATTATTCTTTCCCTCCGAGGGCCTCTTTCAACTCTCCGATCGCATTTTCTAGAATGATTAGCTGACTGCATAGTGCTAAATCATGACCACTCACGTTCGGGAGATACATAAATTCAACTTTTGGGATGTTGCGCAAGCTCTTTGAGAGTGTTGCGTAATCATTTTCGCCTTGGTCTGCTAAGAAGAGTACACGTTTCCCAGATAAATTGAGAGCTTTTAAAAAGTTTGCTAAGGTTTTTGTCTCGGGTTGCTTAAGGTGTGAGTACCCCAGGACTGCTGCGCAATTCTCTCGAATTTTATCACCGTAGAGGTTGCGGATGGCCAGTTGCCGTTCTTTGCGATTGATTCGAATGTGCTGATCAAATTTTGGCTTAGGAGCATGCACCCTACCACCGCCGCGGAACTGTGGTGATCCGAGAAATCCCTGACGGGCATTTCCTGTCCCTTTTTGAGCGAATGGTTTTTTGGTCGAGTGGTTCACTTCAGAGCGACTTTGGGTGCTTGCAGACCACTGTCTTTGGTTTGCTCTCAAAGCGACCAGGTAGTCTTTCATCATTTGCGGGTTGGCTTCAGCAGCGAGGAGTTCGTCATCAATCGAGATATCCCCGACGCTTTTGCCATTGAGATCATATTTTTTTAGAGTTGCCACTTTACTTAAGCTCCCTTACGTTTCATCGATTTTCTAATGTAGACGAGGCCGCCACGGCAGCCAGGGACCGCTCCCTTAACGAGAATAACTCCCTTTTCCTGATCCACTTTGATCACTTTCAGACATTCGGTAGTGACCGTCTCAGAGCCCATATGGCCAGCCATTTTCTTCCCAGGGAATACACGTCCTGGGCTGGTGTTTTGTCCAATAGAACCTGAGGAGCGGTGGAAGCCCGATCCGTGGGCTGCAGGTCCACCAGAATAATTGTGTCTCTTGATTACCCCTTGGAAGCCTTTACCTTTGGAGACTCCACAAACGTCGACATAGCCAACACCCGCGAAGTATTCGACTCCAATCTCTTGGCCAACAGTATAGCTCTCGCCTTCAGGGACGGCGCACTCTGCCAAATGGCGTCTTGGCTCGACCTGCGCTTTTGCGAAGTGACCTTTCAGGGGCTTAGTCACATTTTTCAATTTGGACGCCGGGACTTTTTCAGCTCCGAGCTGCACAGCTGCCTTTTCCCCTTCTTTGACTAGAAGGACCACATTCGGCTCGGCCTGTAGCACTGTACAGACGATGCTTTCGCCCTTTTCGTTAAAAATGCGGGTCATCCCCTTCTTTTTTCCCATCAATCTTAGAGACATTGC
>JAGVKY010000023.1 GCA_020050175.1 Parachlamydiales bacterium | reverse complement strand
GCTCTTCCGATCTCGCAAGCCGTCCGTTTGAGCAAAGAACTTTCGATCCCGCATATTTCGACAGGCGACCTTTTTCGAGAAAATATCAGCAAAGATACCGAACTTGGTAAAAAAGCAAAATCATACACAAACGAAGGGAAACTCGTTCCTGATGAAATCGTTTTACAAATGCTTTTCGATCGTGTGTCCCGTCCGGATGCAGCTAATGGTTATCTGTTAGATGGTTTTCCCCGAACAATCCCTCAAGCAGAGGCATTGGATAAGCAGTTAGGAGCGACAAAACTGATCGTTTTAGACCTCGAAGTTCCCGATGACACCATCCTTAAACGAGCTCTCGGTCGTTTAACGTGCGGATCGTGCGGCGAGATGTTTAATCACCATTTTTCTCCTCCTAAAAAAGAGGGCATTTGTGACAAATGTAGAGGCGAGCTGAAAAAGCGGGCCGATGACACACTAGAAGTCATTCAAGAGCGTCTCCGCGTCTACCACGAACAAACTAAACCTCTCGAAAGCTTCTACGAAAAAAAAGGTCTTCTCCATCGAGTAGATGGCACTCAATCACCTGACCTTGTTTATCAATCCCTCCTGGAAAAACTAAAGCCCGAAAATCAAAAGAGGGGTGGATAGCATCCCCCACTCTTAGAAGACGAAGAGAAGAAGTTTAAATTAAAATAATGATCATTGCCATTACTCCGCACGCTTAAAGTTTGTAGGAAGGGAAGTTTTTAAAAACTTTTTTATAACGTGGCGCGGATGAGGAGGCCGGCGAGGGCGTATTTGTTATTGGGGTGCCCTTTATCCATAGCTTCTACGAGGAGAGAGATCCCATCTTCTTTGCCTTCGGCAAGGAGAGCTTCTAACATTTTGATATAGAGAGAGGAGGCCTCTTCTGGCGAGAGTTCGAAGCGGAGAGCGACCTCCTGTCCAGGTTCCTTACTAATTTCTTTGATCTTGATCAGTTCCACTTCGTGGTGATTTTTTAGAAAGGTGATCACCTCTTGCCGACGATTTTTTTGTCCAAGACGAAAGAGGGTCAGGGCTGTTTGTCCCCGAACGTAGGGGGCGCCTACTTTTTGTTGGTATTTTTCTAAAAGGGCAATGACCTCTGGTGTCCCTAAGTTATAAAGTTCTTCCATCAGGGCCGGGAGGAGATCGCGGTCCCCATTTTCAAGCACTTCTTTAGCAAAAAGGAGGGCATCCTCTTGAGCTAGGGTGAAAATTCTTCGAATGACTTCCGGACGAATGGCTATCCATTCGGCACTATCTTGAGGGACAATCTTCCAAGAGGTCACCGTTTTTAAAGGGGTAGTATTGGGGGCTAAGGCCCCTTTTTTAGAAAATAGAAGAGGGGTAATGATTTTTAAACCCTCCCGATCGCCCCTTTCAAGCAATGCCATGCCAGCATTGAGGACAACAACGGGATCTTTTGAGCGCAAAAAAAGTTTTAAGCTTCGCTCTCCTCCTGGAATTTTTCCTAGAAGAGAGATAGCAAAAGTGTCTACAGAGAGGGCCTCTTTCTCAATTAAAGGCAAAGCTTCTTCTCCGTCAAAAAGAATCATCGCCTGTAAGGCAGTCAATCGAACCTCACGATAAGAGGAGTTTATCAGACGTTTGATCGTGGGCAACGAATTAGAATCTCCAAAGGACCCGAGGCAATGGACAGCTGCCTCCTGAACAAGGGGACTGACCCCTTTGCACAACCGGCGAATATGGGGAAGAAGCTCTTCGATTTCAGCTTTCTCTACACTTAGGACTGCACTTGCCCTCACTTTATCATCAGGATCGGAGAGCAAAAGACGCAGTCTTTTAAGGGAAGAGGGATCGCCGGATAAGGCAAAGAGAGGGGGGAAGATAGAATGGAAGACCGGAGGGATCTTTGCCATAAGACCTTCTACCTGATCCGCAACTCCTGGCAACCCCCGCTGGGCCATCAGATAAAGGGTTTCCAGTCTTATTAAAAGCTCATTTGACTTGAGTCCATCTAAAATCGCTTCATCCGCTCGATCATGATGGAGAGCAGCAAGGCAACGGATCGAGGCCAGTTGCACCTCGGGGAATTCACTTTTCAACCCTTTCATAAAAAAGGTCATCGCTCCTTCATCTTGAGAAAGCTGCGCTCCAAACAAAGTGAGTAGTTGGACCTCCTTTTCGTTTTTACGCGATCCTTCCTCAAGGATTCTCCACGCCTGCTGGCGATACCGGTCGAAATCAGCGGAAAAAAGGGAGGTCACAAAGAGAGAAAGGAGAAGAATTTTGTGCATAAAGCCACTATATCAGAGGAAACAATCGCGTCTCCAAAAAAAATAATCACCTGAAATAAAAATAAAAAGGGCTCCCCGAGGGGAGCCCTTTTATTGTCACCGATCTCTTTTAGAGATTAGTTAACAATTGTGCTTTCTTCTTGGACAAGCGGTGTCTTCATTCCGTCGGAGCTAATCTCGACTTTAATCCGTCCATCACCAGGCTGACGGCCAACACCATCGACTCTGAATTCAGCCACTTGACGTGGGCCGAAGTTTGCAATCGGTTGGAATTGAACTATATTGCCATTGATTTTTCCACTTGTTGCACCACTGACAGAAGTTGGTTGAACTTCAGCAGGGAAGCGAACAACGACGCTAACATTCTTATCTTCTTCAGAACCTTGGTTCATGACTCGGATAAAGTAGTTAACTGGCTCTCCAACGCAGATGGGGTTTTCAGACACAACCTGAGCATTTAGAGCTGGTACACCTTTCCAGCGGGTGCCAAACTCTGTAGAGCATGGGCATCCTTGGCAGTTAGTGACGTTAACACGGTTAACAAAGTAACCAGGTGTGCAAGCTGTTAAAGTGAGTTGAACGGCAATTTTTTCGCCGGGCTTCAGCTCTTTAAACTTCCAAACAGCTTGGTTGCCAGAAATTGAGGCACCTTTTGCTTCTACAATTGATGTCGGTTGTGGAGCGCAGTCGACGATGCACACATCAGTGAGCACTTTGTCGCCTGGGTTTGTGACAACGATATCGTAAGTAGCTGTTCCACCGATTTTAACTTCTTTAGGACCATTCTTTACGACATTGCACATGCAAGTGCAGATGCAAGTACAGAACTGGCATGAAGTTTGAGGTGCATTGCAAGCAGAAACTGTTGCTGTGTTGCAAGCTTTGCCTCTTTCGCAAGCGGTGAAGCTAACATTGATCTTTTTAGTTTCGCATGGGCAAATTGTGCCGAGCTTAAAGGTCAATGTGCTTTGTCCAGAAGCATGCTTTAACTGCGGAGGAACGTTGTCAACAACAACGACATCTTCAGCTGCGCATGAACCTTGGTTAGTCACAGAGATGCAGTAGTTAACTTGATCTCCAGGGCAAACTTCGAGAGGTCCGCACTTTTCGCAGGTAAGGACAGGTCTTGCACATATCACGGCGCAGAACTGTACTGGAACCGCTGTAACGCAGAAGCAGACGCACATTTCCCCTTCACGATCCGCACGGAGAGTGACACGAGTCTTGCGGCATTCGCCTTGTTTCATCCCATCGATAGACCATTTAACTTGGCGCCCATCAGAGACCATCCCTTCTGGTTCACTACGTACAAATGTAATCCCTTCTGGGAGCATCGCATTGATATCAACTTCGCAAACATCACGGCAAGCTTGAACTTCGATGTCGAGGAGATAGTTCTCCCCTTGCATACAAAGTTGAGGCTGCTTTGCAGTTACCCGCACGCCACAATTTTCGACAGAATTTGAATTGAAGCCATCGCGCTTGCAGCTTGCTGGAGCACAAGGTGCTGTAGCTGGTACTGGGCATGCTG
>JAGVKY010000115.1 GCA_020050175.1 Parachlamydiales bacterium | reverse complement strand
TATTCTATCGTAATAGGCTTTGATACTATATTTTGTTCTCTGCGGGATTGTATAAGCAGACCAATTTGTGCCAAATCTTTCAAACTGCTGATTGAACATTTCCTTTTCTGCATCTGTCCAAAATGTTTTCTCTTTTTTGGCAGGGTTCTTGGGAGCGACGAAAAGAGGCTCGTCTCCGTCACTCTCATAATCGCTATACAATGGGGCTGCCCAATCAGGTCGCAGAGGAGTTACGGGAACTTCAGCTGAGAGAAGAGAGTCTGTCTTGTTTTTTTTGGGTGAGGGGGCTTCGTTTTCACTCGACTCATCCGAGTAAATGCGCTTCGAGAGCTTTTGTCTTCTGGGTGCAGAGATGCCCAGGTCATGACTTGGAGTGGAGGCGCTGCCTTCTTGGCTCATCGCATGAGGGGCGCCTATGTTTAATTGAGTCGCGAGGGTTCCAGAGGGAGGAAGAGGAGAGTCTTCAACTTCTTGAAGAAGGCCCAGATCTTTAAGCAAATAAGGATTGGCCATTGCTAGTTTAGAAATCAAAGCGTCGATTTCTGAAATAGGTTCGGCTGGACCCCCAGCCTCTGCTAAAGATTGTTCTAGGAGGGGATAGGGGCTAGGAAATCGGGAAACAGTTGACATTCAAAAATCCATTTTAGAGGGTAAACTTCATAAAAATTAAAGTGTTAAAAATTCGTCCACATCAAAGGGATTAGAAACAATACGATGGATCCCTTCATCCCCTAACGGAGACAGTTGAGCTCTTCGAGAGGCAAGTTCGTCGTCATGATCTCTTGTAGAATTGGGTTTGCCTTTTTTATTTAAGGATTCGACTTGGGTTGTTTCAAGCGGCCGTTTCCCTCCTGTTAGAGGAGGTGAAGAGGCGCTATCAGAGGATGATGAACTAGATGTAGAGCTAACAGACGGGCTTGGTGGATTCTGATCGTTGTTAACCACATCTGTGATTCCTTTAAGACAGAGGTACAAATCCCCGATTGTTTTTTCTAGTTGTTCAAACCGCTTGTGATTAGTTTGGTCTTTATCGCCAAACTCTTGTAGAGATTGTTCAAGTTTGTCTAAATTTTCATAGAGACCTTTAGGATGAAATGCCTCAAGGTTTACAACACGATCAGATAAATCCTTTTGTGTATTCTCGTACGCCTTATGCTGAGTGGATAATTTTCGGAGGTCCTCTTCGACTGCTTTTTGCAATTGCTTGTGGCTTGCATCAATAGCTACTAGTAATTGCAGCAATTCTTGTTTACTAGATTCGTTCGTTAAGGAAGATATTTTCTGTTCAAGATTTTTTATGAAAGCGTGTGTTTTCTCATATTGAAAGGATAAAAGATGTTCTATCCCTGCTAGACGTTCGCTTAAACTTGCGTAAGATGTGGATTGATCTTTATCTTTTTCTTTTAAAGAAGTGATCTCTTGGCCAAGAGCTTGAATTAGATTCTTTAATTCGTTCACTTCAAGCTGAAGGTTTGCTTTGTTTTCAGCAACCCTATTGACTTGTCCGTCCAATAAAAGTTGTAAAGCTGCAGTTTTAGTCTGCTGATCTACAACAGTTTTTTGGAGCTCACTTATTTGCTTTTGCATTTCCTCTATTTTATCTGAAATCGCTGAACTTGGATGGGTGACGGATCGATCTAAAGCGGTAGCTGTAGACCGGTTTAGTGAATTTTCTAGAAGGGCTTTTAATCCTTCTACGCCTAGGCTCCTTAGTGTTTCTACCGCTCCAGGAGTAAATCTCAAGGACTGCACAGGAAGATTAGTAGAAGCTGAGGCAGAAGATCCTTCAAGGGGTGGAGTGGTCATAGAAAAAAACTAATATTATTTGAGGGTTTTAGAGTAAACTTAAAGGTTAATAAGTGCAATTTTTATAGTTCTATTTTGCTAGCTCTATATATAAAAATTTTTGTTAACAAGAGCATTTTGATCCTCTTCAGTCGGAGTATTAAAGAAAACGGAGGATGAGCGTGAGGACAAACACGGTTACTGTAGGGGTGATGACCCACCTTAACCCTGTCAGCTTGTGGAGAAGATTGAAGATGGAGAGGGTGATGAGGGCAGGGTAGGAGAGGATGAGGATCGGAGCAAGAAAGGCCATGATCCCTGTAAATTCCATGATAGAAATGAAATAACTGATCACAAGGGTGATGAGGAGGCAGGTGCCAAAGCCAGCCTTTTCCTTGAATATATCTTTTTCCATGAAATCGGCTGAGACAACTGCAAGAGCCATTGCTGTTGTCAGGCAGGCGAGTGCAACAGCAACACAAGCTACAAACCCAGCGTAAGGTCCTAAAATCTCGATCGAGAGGGCAGCTATGTAATCGGCTGGACTTTGTGTACTGAGTAAGTCTCTCCAAGAGGAAGCAAGCATTCCGAAGCCAAGGTACGTTAGGCCAAGTAGGGTAGCTCCAATCACGCAGGCCTTCAAAGATTGTTTAATAATGGCTCTAGGGGAAAAATCGCCTGCACGTGCTGTCGCCTCGCTAATGGCTACCACCATCACGGAGGAGAAAAAGAACGCCCCTAGGAGATCCATGGTTTGCAACCCTTGCTCCATTCCATGGAAAAAAGCATCAATTGGTGGAACAAAGGAGGGGATTGTTTTCGGGCCCGTTAAAATCCCTTTGAGGATGATCAAGGCAAGAGAACCCAATAGGAGCGGGGTCAGAACTTTTCCAATGACATCGACAATTTTATTTTTACGAATTGTCAAAAGAAAAATGATCAGGCATGAAACGAGACTGAAAATAGGAAGAGAAATCGCCGGCCAAAACATTTTTGTCGTGGAATAAGACAAGGTAATCGATCTTGGAAGAGCGCCAAAAGGGCCGATCAACCCTAAGATCAAAACGGCAATAACAAAACCCGCCCATTTACCTAATCTTCCAAAGAAAGAATCGTAATCTCCTTGGAAAAGCGTGACTGAAATTAGTCCTAAAAAAGTTACCCCTATATCAGTGATCAACAAACCTAAAAGACCCCACATATTTGAATCTTGAGCATATTGCCCAATGACTAGGGGATAGACGACATTTCCTGCTCCAAAGAACATGGAGAAGAGAGCCAAACCTGTTTTGAACGTATGAGAACGCAATGAGGACATTATCGTGATTCTCCACCCCATTAGAATTTCGAGGCAATTGCAAAATCTGAAGCCTAAACAGCTTCAAACCCTTGAGGCTTGAATATGTCTAAATACCAAAATTTGGAGGAATGCGGGGTATTGAGGTTGAAAGGTGTAGGAATGAAGTGTATGATGTGCCATTACCTTTTTGGTTTTGCGGCAGTACTCAATGTCAAAAGATATATTAAAAATTTATCCATCTATTCTCGCAGCAGATTTTGCCTATATTGCTGATGAAGTTAAAAAAGCAGAAGATGCTGGAGCGGATGGACTCCATATTGATGTGATGGATGGTCTCTTTGTTCCTAATTTAACGATGGGTACAAGGATGTGCGCGGCTATTAGGCGCCATACTTCTCTCTTCCTCGATGTTCATCTCATGATTTACAATCCTTTTGATTGGATAGAGAGATTTGTCGAAGCGGGAGCCAATAGGATCAACTTCCATCTCGAAGCAACCGAAGATGTCGAGGAGACGATCGATTACATCCACCGCTGCAACATTGAAGCAGGCCTCGCCTTTAATCCAGAAACCTCTGCATCCCTTATCCCAAAATACCTCGATCAAGTGGATTGCATTTTGATGATGACGGTTCCTCCTGGCTTTGGCGGTCAACCCTTTGATCATGAAGTTCTCGACAAAATTTCTTTTACCCACGCTGCTATCCAAAAGAGGGGCATCATGGTTTCTAGCAAAGAGATGGATCAGCCCGACCGACCTTTGCCTATTGTCGTGGATGGGGGGATCGATCCTGTCACAGCAAAACTTGCAAAAGAGGCAGGAGCGACCGAATTTGTTGCAGGGTCTTCTCTTTATGGAGCTCCCAATTTTAAGCAGGCGTTGCAAGTTTTACGCAACGCTATCAAGGACTAATAATGGTACTTAGCGATCAAATTACACCAGGAATGACCCTTACCATCAGCGGTAAACTTTACCGGGTCGAGTCTTGCACAAAAGTGAGCGTTCCGAAAGGAGCCCCTTTTATCAAGACAAAGCTGAAGGAGTTAAGCTCCCATAAGCTCATTGAGAAAAATTTTAAGCTTAATCAGTCTGTAGATGACGTGGCTCTAAAAGAGCGCCTCTTGGAATTCCTCTACCTGGAAGGAGAGCAATACCTCTTTCTAGATATAGGCTCTTTGGACCAGGTCCTTGTACCAGCTGATGTGGTGGGTTCGAAGGTTAATTATTTAAAAGAGGGAACTGAGGTTAAAGGCTTTTTCTTTGGAGAGGAGATTTCTTCTATCGAGTTACCGCAATTTCTTGAGCTCATGGTTTCCAAAGTTGAGGATAAAGGGCCATCCAAAAGCCAAACAAATGATACCCGCGGAGCTCTTCTTGAAACAGGAGCTAAGATTGAGGTGCCTCCATTTATTGAAGTAGGTGACATCATCAAAGTCGACACAAAAACCGAAGAATATATCCAAAGAGTTTAGAGTACTTTTGCCATGGACAGTAAAGAGATTGAAAAATTGATGATTGCCATGCAGAAGCATGGAGCCAAACGAATCTCTATCAAAAGAGAAGGGTTTGAGATCGAGCTGGAAAGGGAAGATAATCGTCCTCAGCTGCCCCCCGATCTTTTGCATGTTGCAGCTTTGAAAGTCGTGGAAGATCGCCATCGCAGTCTTCTTGATTTGCCAAGAGTTGAGGAGGGACAAAGAGCCCTTCCGCCCCCTTCGCACCATCCAAAGACTCAGCAACAAGAGGGAAATTTTGTCACTTCACCTATGGTTGGGACTTTTTATCTAAGCCCTTCTCCACAAGACCCTCCTTTTGTCAAGGTGGGTGATAAGGTTGAAGCTCACACTGTCGTTGCCATCATTGAGGCTATGAAGGTGATGAATGAAATCAAAGCAGGTGTTGCAGGGACGATACAAGAAGTCCTTCATGAAAGTGGTCATCCTGTTGAATTTGGCTCTAAACTGTTTCGAGTCACATGAAAAAAGTACTGATTGCCAACCGAGGTGAAATTGCTGTTAGAGTTATCCGAGCCTGTCATGATCTTGGAATTACGACCGTTGCTGTTTACTCTACGGCAGATGAGCAGGCCTTGCATGTTCTCGAATCAGATGAGGCTATTTGCATTGGAGAACCCCCCTCCCAGCGCTCTTACTTAAGAATACCCCATATCCTTTCGGCCTGTGAAATTACGGGCGCAGATGCCATCCACCCAGGATTTGGTTTTTTAAGTGAAAATGCTAACTTTGCCTCGATTTGCGAAAGTTCGGGGATCAATTTTATCGGACCTTCAAGCGAAGCGATTTCGTTGCTTGGCGATAAGGCCAAAGCTAAAGAGACGGCAAAAAAGGCAGGCTGTCCGGTTATCCCGGGTTCGGATGGAGTTGTTGTCCATCTTTCAGAAGCTCTTGATATCGCTGATTCGATGGGATATTCCATTTTCATTAAAGCTGTCGCAGGCGGTGGTGGAAAGGGGATTAGGATTGCTCATAACCGAGAAGAATTCATTAAGCAATTTTCTGCTGCCCGTGCCGAAGCCGAAGCCTCCTTTGGAAACCCCGATGTTTATCTTGAAAAAATGATCGTGAACCCTCGCCATGTTGAGGTTCAGGTTCTGGGTGATAAAATGGGCAATGTTGTCCACCTTTACGAAAGAGATTGTACAACTCAGAGAAGAAGACAAAAGCTCATTGAAGAGTCACCAAGCCCCGCTCTCACTCCAGAGCTAAGAGAAGAAATTTGTCAGGCAGCGGTTAAGATTGCGAAGCAAGCGGGTTATTACTCTGCCGGAACAGTTGAGTTCCTGATCGATGAAGACAAAAACTTTTATTTCATGGAAGTCAATACACGGATCCAAGTTGAGCATACAGTAACGGAAGAACTTACGGGAATTGACTTGGTTCGGGAACAAATTTCAATTGCGCAAGGAAATCCTCTCTCTTTTAAGCAAAAGGATATCCAAGCAAAGGGTCATGTGATCCAATTTAGGGTCAATGCAGAAAATCCGCAGCAAAATTTTTCTCCATCACCCGGCAAATTAGAATACTATTTGCCTCCTGGTGGACCTCACGTCCGGGTTGACAGTGCTTGCTACTCAGGTTATGTGATTCCTCCCAACTATGATTCGATGATCGCAAAATTAATTGTGAAAGGGAAAGATCGAGAAGAAGCGATCCGTGTAGGAAAGAGAGCTCTAAGGGAATTTCATATTGGTGGAGTCCATTCCACAATTCCTTTTCATCAGTACATGTTAGATGACCCTCAATTCATCAAAGGAACATTTACACTTCTCTATGTTGACGAGCTTATCCAAAAAGGATTTGATTTTTCTCCTCGTGGAAGTGTTGAGTAGGGATTTTTTTAACTTATAAATTGTTTAAGTTAATCCTTTCTTTATAAAATTCTACTAATATCGATGTTCTTTTTAAAAAAAGGAAAATCATCACATGATGAAATATCTTCTACTACCACTTATTGCTTTTTCCCTCTTACAGGCGGATGAGGAGGCCATCGAGCGAGCATCAATAGATCCACATACTACTTATATTACGAGAGAAGTTCCTTGTTCTGCAGCAGAAGCTGAAGAAGCTGTTAACGGCTTTACCTACTTTTATCCGACAAAAGCCCCACAACTACCTCAAAGCTTTTATATCTATCCAAATTTTGCCCAAGAAGTTGCCTTTTTCAAAAATGATGGAAGCGGATTTGAAATGGCCGATGGGTCTCGCTTTTCTGTTGCTTGGGTAGATCAGGGCACGATCCGGGCATGGAAAAGTCACGATGTGATTATCTTTTTTCCCTGCCAAGAGTGGTTTTCTTTTTTTTCCTTAAAAGCTGTTAATATCACCAACGGGACTGAAGTGAAAGTTAATTTAACTGAAGGCCCACTTCTGGCAAGCCCTTTGATAAAGAGAATTGAAACGATCGATCCTTATACCTTAGCACTCCGTCTTTCTGATGGTTCGGTTTGGGGAATTTGGAAAGGGGATGCCAACCGCTTTTCTCGTTGGGCAATAGGAGATGTCGTGATCACAGGTTGCAGTCAGTCCCCTAATGGAGATGCGATTCTTTTCAATGTCACTGTTCCTGATT
>JAGVKY010000092.1 GCA_020050175.1 Parachlamydiales bacterium | reverse complement strand
TGACTTCTCTGATGAAACCTCATGGGTCTTTTACGCAGTACAAAGCGTAGAACGGGAAATGAATGAATGTCTATCTGACAAAGTACGCCAGCTTTTTATAAAAAATTCTCCTCAAGGAAATACACCTCCACAATCAAATTCCACTTTTTTTTTGACTCACCCTTTTCCGGTAATGTGTCTCAAATATCTACCGCCGATTCCAATTTGTGCGTTCCTGAAGATCCTTTAAAATACTTTTTAAAAAATAGAGGCTTCTGTTTCAAGCTCGAAAGAGATGATACTTCTAATTTTGTCAAAAATCTTTCAAATTTAGGCTTCATTGAAGGAGTTGATTATGAAGTGGATCGGAGAGAATGGGAAGAAGGGATCATTTTTTTTCACCCTTATCAAGTGATGAGAGCATGTTTGCGAGATCTTGAACATGTTCCTAAAAAGCATTTTTTGTTCGAATATCTTGGCGTCTGCGTAGAAAAACTCAAGAATGCTACTCCAAAGAGAGGACTTCCGCAATTTACTTTGGTGGATTACCAAATGCCCGTTCATTTTAAGATGGAGGATTTATTGGAAGATGTGTTCAAGAAAAAAGGGGTACAAGGTCTTTGTATTTTTGGAGGGACAAATTTGAAAGATGCCACTGTTGTCCTGGATGAACTACTCTTAAACTGTCCAAAAATCACCACCCTTTTTTTTCCTTTTCTCCCTATTTGCCTACAAGAAAAGATGGATGATCCTACTCAGTCAAGTCCGCTTTTAAAAGCCTACTTCAGCTTTATGAAAAAGAACCATGGAGATTTTTCACTTTTAATTTCGAGGGCTAGAAGGGATGGCGTGAGAATTGTGGGTTTGGGAATCAAGGAGTGGGTAATTGGTCGTGATTATTACCCTCTCAACCCTAGCGAAATCAAATCAATAGAAACAGCTCAAGATGCTATGGCTCAGGTAGTCATAGCAAATGCTGTAGGTAAATTCATCGTTCTTTCTGAGGGAAATATTTTTAACTCTTTCATGACAACCGCGGGAGGGGTAGACAGACTGCCTAAATACCAAGGGGTTCCATTTGCACCCTTGGGTTTAATCTAAATTAACCAAAACTTAAAACATCTTTAAATACCCCATTGTATGGACTGAACTAACAAAGAAAAACAAAAACCAAAGGGGTTTATATGAAAGCACTATTAACACTTTCAGCATTTGCTATGATTGCTGGTGGCTCTTCTCTCTCTGCCCAATGCGGCTGTGAGTGCGCACCTGTCGTTTCAACATTTGTCTGTCCTTGTCCAGTCTATACATGTGCTGGTTCACCAGAGTACCAAGACTACTGGAATAATCAAGTTTACTACAAAGATTCACCTTATTTGAACGGTGGAGACGAAGATCGTAACATGAGAATGAACGACAATTCTGATGATCAAAACATGAGACAAGATCGGATGAATGCTATGCAAGATCGGATGAATTCAGCTCGTAACAACATGAGAATGAACTCAAATAACGAATAATTAATCTTTTATAAAGAAGTCTGGCCGGTTTTCATCTTTGGTGTATATCGGCCTTTTTTCTATCCTCTGATAAATAATTAATAAAATATTCACATAATTGATTTTCAATAAGGTTGTCGATTAGTGAGGCTAGTATGGCGATGAATATAGATGATTCTACATTAAGAGATGCAGCGCTTACCTATGCTCAATGGAATCAAACAATTTCAGAAAGAGGAAATGAAAAGATTGTTCATGTTAAGAGTGGTGAAGAAGATGTTTCTAAAGTAGGCCAGATGAAAACTGTGCTAAAATCAGAAGTTGAATACTTTAATGAACTTGAAAAGCCAAAACAACAACAACTTGTTAAATCAATTGAAACTTTAATGGCTTTTTTTAAACAAAACACTGAGGATGCTGCTTTAGAGAAATTGAAATCATTGGGCCTAGGGGATGAGAAAATGATCATGGGACATACTAGAGTAAAGACAGTTGGTAAGCAGGGGATCGAAGTAAATGAAAAGATAGAGGAAACGAATAAAGTCGGTGTTTCTTTAGCTTCTAGAGTGTCTCAAGGTAGAGTTGAAAGAAGCGCAGATAGTTTAAGATCGATTTATTATAAAAGTATCGATCAGCAAGTTCCACCAACCGAGTCAGAACCTGCTAAAACAACAACGTTTTTTGAAGGGTTAAAAGGAAGGTTTGGATTGTTCGGCGGTAGTGGCGATAACAAAACAAAATAAAACAAATTTAGAGTTTTGACCAGCTTTCATTTTTTTAATGAGAGTCGGTCTATTTAGACCTGCATTTTTGAATGCAGGTCTTTTTGGTTAGGGGATTAACACAGCTGTTCCTTGGATCGCGTTCTGTTTAACCTTTAGAAGGGCTTCGTTTGCTTTTTCTAAAGGGAAGAGGGTGATATGGGGTTTGATGGGGATTTCTTCTGCTAAGGCGAGGAATTCTTGCCCATCTATGCGAGTGTTCGATTCAACACTTCTCAGTTGTTTTTCATGGAACAAGCAATCTTCGTAGGACATTTGAGGGATATTACTCATATGGATCCCGGCATTGACAACGATGCCGCCAGGTTTCAAGGAGCGGAGAGCGATGGGGACTAAGTTGCCTGCAGGGGCAAAAATAATGATGCTATCAACGGGTGTAGGGAGAATTGAATCTCCAGCTCCGACCCAATCGGCCCCCATTTCCTTGGCAAATGCTTGGTGTCTAGGGTCGCGTGTGGCGACAAAAACTTCACACCCCTGGTATTTGGCAATTTGGAAGATGATGTGGGCAGAGGAGCCAAAGCCATAAATGCCTAATTTCCCTCCAAGCGGGACATCCGCTCGCTTGTAGGCACGATAGCCAACAATGCCTCCGCAGAGAAGGGGAGTAGCTTCAGCATCACTAAACCCTTCGGGGATATGATAAGCATATTCTTCTGGCACGACAGCATACTCGGCATAGCCTCCATCGCGATGATAGCCAGTATAACGAGACGATTCGCATAGGTTTTCTTTCCCATGCTCGCAATAAAAACAGCTTTGGCAGGTATGACGAAGCCAAGCAATGCCGATCCGATCTCCTTTTTTAAACTTGTTTCCCTCTTTAACAACCTTTCCAACGACCTGATGTCCAGGAATAATCGGGAGTTTTTCCCGTTTAAGGTCACCTTCAATCACATGAAGATCGGTTCGACAGACGCCACAGGCACCTACTTTCACCAAAATCTCATCGACTTGAGATTCTGGGATGGGGACCTCTTCCAGCTTTAAGGGAGCTGTTTCAATCGGAGCAATCTGATGTAAAACCATGGCTTTCATGAGACGACCATCACAAGTTTACCTTTAACCCTTCCAGTTTCTAAGAGAGCATGTGCTTTTTGAACGGCTTCAGCGCTCAAAGAACCGACCATCTCTATAGAGGGAGGTCGTAATATCCCTTTATTTAACATCTCGGTGATTTGGCTGAAATGCTCAGGGTAGATCTGCCATGTTGTTCTATCATCATCCAATAGCTCAGCGCCAACACGGACCCAATGGAGAGAGAGGTTTTTTGCAAAAGGAATGGAAGTTTGACTCCACGTAGGGAAAGAAAAGTTATCTTCTGGAAGGATGGTAGAAAAATTGCCCGAATAATTGGTAAGTTCGAGGCAAAGTTGTTTCACATCACCACCCACCAAATCTACAGTGGCCTCAAAAAAACGGCCTTTAGTCAATGTCAGAAGATTTTCCTTGATCTGTTCGATGGATAGCCCTTCGTAGAGGACGATATGCTCTTTTTCGACCTTCAAGTTTTCTTGGATAAACTTGGCGCTTTTTGCCTCTTTAGCAAGAGTGAAAATGGTCTTAGCTCCAAAAATTTTGACAAATTGCGCCGCAAAGGAGCCGACACCGCCTCCGATGCCGGCGATAAAAACAGTGCTCCCTTTTTTGATGGCTCTTGTGGCTCGATAAGCAGTTAAGGCGGCAAGAGGGACAGCGGCCGCTTCCTCAAAAGAAAGAGATGTTGGCTTTTTATAGACCAACTCTTCTGGCAGGCAGACAAACTCTGCATAGGTTCCGTTGGATCCACGCATATGAGCCATCCCATAAACCTCATCTCCTTTAGAAAATCTCGTTACGTTTGGGCCTACTGAGTCAATGATCCCACTGCAGTCGCAACCGAGGATTTGGTGGGGGTCGCCTCCATACCATCCGTCCCGGATTTTCCAATCGACTGGGTTAAAACCGGTCGCTTTGATCCGTATTAGAACTTCTTTCTCTAGCGGAACAGGTGTTGGTCTATCACCCAAAGTCAACTTTTTGGCCGGGCCAAAGCCATTCATGATCACAGCTTTCATCGCATCTCTCCAGACTAGCAAGATACGGATACAATCAAAACCTATCAACTAATTTCAAAACTAACTAAAATGATTTGTTTATTTAATTAATAATATAAAAAATGTCTAACTGTATTCAGTTTGTAGCTCATAAAACTTTCGAACCTTTTTATAATCTAAGGCGGTTCGATTTCGACTTGCCTAAAAGTATTAAGCCTTGGCGAGCGACAGCTGAAAGAGTGACTCTGATTGCTCTCCCTTTCATCTCCCTTTTTAAGCCAGCCGGTCGAGCGATCTCAGGCGTGATGGGAGGAGTTAGAGTCTTTACTCATCTCGAGCAGGTAGGCTTTGCCATTTACAAAAAGGATATTTGGTTAGGCGTTAAACAAGTCGCTCTCTTGGCACTGGCTGTGACGTCTCTTGTTGCTGCTATTTTACAATTCCAGTTAGGTCTGATTGTTTCGACAGTTGTTGATATGGGGATGAGTCTTCACCGAGCGGCACAGCATCTTGTTAAAAGAGAATATGCCTTAGCTTTAGAAGAGCTCCTGCAAGCAGCTTCTTTGGCTTTCTATCTCTCGATTCTTCTGACAGGCTCGATGGAGTTGACTCTTTTATCCCTCCTTTTGCAAGGGCTGGTTAGTTTTATCCAAGCTCAAAAAGAGTGGAAAGATGGAAGACACCCCGAAGCTATTTCTAAACTTGCCATGGGATGTATCCGTTGTTTCCAAGGGTACCAATACCATCAGCTTATCCAAAAGAGAAATGTCTACCTCTTAGAGGAAAGATTTAAAAAACTCATTGAAAAAATCCAAAAGGGAAGAGAGACTGCTTCTTTAATTCATTCACCTCTACAGGAAGAAAAAGAGCGGGTCGTTTTATTCGATGCGGACGGAAAAGCCTACGATTTTGGCACCCATTTTCATGGGCAAGGTGAAGGCGTTGTCAAAGGAATGAACCTTGAATTCCGAACTCGAGTCATCGATGGAAAGGAGATGGCTGAGCTCGATTTTAAAGTGAACCACGTCTTCCGCGACCGGATCGAGCAAGTGGTCCATGATTTGAAAAGCTTTAGTGGTGATGAGTTAAAAGATTTTTTATATTTCACACAATCTCATGCTAAAGGGATCAAAATTGAAGAGGTTCCTTTTACTTTTACTTCAGATGGAACTGGAAATAAATTAGGTAGCGCTCATCAAATCACTTTTGATGGTTTGGGGACAGTGACCATTGGCGCCTCGCCGAACATGTCCAATATTTATGATCGAGTGAAGGTGGTTTTGGAGGGAGAAAAGAATCTCTTCCAACTGCATGAACTTCTCTCTTTTTTCAATTTAGATGCCGCTTTGCATAACTCCTCGGAAGACGATATTGAAAGGCTAAAGATTGGACAGCTCTTTCGGATTTATCATCCTAAAGAGGCTTTAAAACTCGAAAGAGATGCCAAATACTTTGATCTTCCCATCGACAAACTCATAGATGAAATAATCGATCTTGCTCCTTCAATGGAGGTCACTTTGAGAGATCGCCTCCCTGAAATGGAAACAACTGAAATTTTGCCAGGTCGTGTCCGTTATACTGACCCTAGTATTGCTGGAGAAGTTGTAAAATTGGGGGGAAAGATGCTGGTTTCTACGATCACTGCTCCTTTCGAATCTGCTGCAGATAGTCTCGCCTCGATCCTTAAAATGGGGATGCTCTCTTCGGAGGTGCGATTTGACCATGGGATGAAGATCCATGGAATGAGCACCATTTCTGATTTTTACACGGGTGGAGCTGATAGCATTTATACACAGCTGTTGACTGATAGTACTGCTAAGAAAGGCTTTCAATTAGATAATCTTTATTGGGGTGATATAAGACTTCTTTTGTCTACAGAACTTTTAAATACAGGGACCTATCAGTACCCTGCAGATTCCTTTGGCACCAGAAAGGTCCCTGGCAATTACCAGTACCGTCCCAATATTTTTAAATTTGCCGATGGGCAAGAAAATTACTTTCATTGGAGCAATGAGGTGATGATTAAAGAGAGAGTTCCTCCTTCGATGATCAAAGGGGTTGTTGTTCCAGACGAAGCGATGCGAGCAAAGGTTTTTGATGCCTTACAAGTAAAAGGTCTAGTTGAGACCGATTCTTTAGGAAGTAAAACGATTCTCGGAAAACCGGCTTTTGATTTTATTCAGGTCTCTGAAATTGTAACGGACAAGCTCCTTTCACTTTAAATCCTATCGCAAAGTAGGGGATAGCTATTTGAGGCCCCTCCTGGTTGGCTAAAACCCCTTCTAAACGGGCAGAATTTCCCCAGATCTCCTTGAAATCTTGCATCTCTTGGAGAAGTTCTCCTTCATTTTGATAGAAAGAAAATCCTTTCATCATCCATTTGTGGACAATTTCCAAACCAAAAGATTGGACTAATTGTTTCATCTCAAAAACTGTCAGTATTTCTGAGTCGATTTTTAATAAATGCCAATGGTGACTTTCCTTAGGGAAATAGATAATGGTGACAATATCTTCTTGGCTCAGTGAATCTCTCAGCTGAAGGAGTTGCTCTCGATTCGGTTGAAGAATGGCTCCATTGATCTCTTGAATTTCAGACAGAGTTGAAAAACAGGAAGACGCAAGAAATAATAAAATCAAAATTTTGTTTAAAATCTTCACAGTCTAATTTTTTAAAAAGACTATTATAAGAACTATTCAACTTCTTTCAAGAGCGATTTTCTATTGATTAGGCTCATGTTCTTAATGATCAATTATTTAGATTGCTTTTGCACCCTTAATTTTAATAATAACTATTTTTGGCATTAAGAAATCATGAGATCTATGTGGACAGGGGTGATTAGTTTTGGCTTGTTAAATGTTCCAGTCCGTTTGTACCGCGGATCGGAGGAGCGTGCCTTAAGCTTTGACATGCTGCACAAAAAAGATCTTTCTCCCATCCGGTTTGCAAGGATTTGTTTAGCTGATGGGCAGGAGATTCCCTACAAAGATATTGTCAAAGGTTATGAGTATGAAAAAGGGGAATATGTCGTTATAGATGAATCGGAATTCAAAAAAGCAGACAAAGAAAAAAGTGAAACAATTGCCATCATGCATTTCGCTCTTGAGGAAGAAATCGATCCGATCTTCTTTGAAAAGCCCTATTTTTTGGAGCCGGGTAAAGGGGGAAACAAGGCTTATGCTCTTTTATTAGAAACATTACGAACTTCTAAAAAAGTTGCAATTGTTAAATTTGTTTTTCTAAATAAAGAACATTTAGGAGCATTAAAGCCTTATCAAGATTGCCTGACTTTGATTCAGATGCGCTTTATGGATGAAGTCCGTTCCCATGATGAGCTTAAACTGCCTCAAAAGGGTGAAGTGACAAAAAAAGAACTCGACATGTCGTTAAAACTCGTGAAGCAGCTCACGCAAAAATTTGACCCTAAAAAGTATCATGATGAGTACACCGAGGAGATTAAAGAGGTCATTGAAGCAAAAATTAAAGGGCTTAGCTTAGCACCTAAAAAAGCGGCTAAAAAATCGACTAAAGTCCACGACATCAGTGCCTTACTAAAGGCAAGCTTAGAAGAGACTCACCATCCAAAAAAGGGAGCAAAGCCTAAAAGGAAGGTGGGATGACTCTTAAGCAGTACCGCCAAAAAAGGACTTTTACTAAAACCTCCGAGCCATCAGGTAAAGCCAATCGAAAGAAAACACCTACTTCAAAAAAGAAAAGCACCTCCTCTCCCATCTTTGTGATCCAAAAGCATGCAGCCTCTCATCTCCATTACGATCTTCGTCTTGAAGTAGATGGGGTATTAAAAAGTTGGGCAGTTCCAAAAGGGCCCTCATTAGATCCTGCTAACAAGCGTTTAGCCATAATGGTAGAGGATCATCCTTACGATTATCACGATTTTGAAGGGACGATTCCAGCAGGAGAATATGGGGGTGGCACAGTCATGGTCTGGGATAAAGGGACCTACGAACCCCTGGAAGACATGAATGAGGGTTTAAAAAAAGGAAAAATGGAATTTATTCTCCATGGCGAAAAACTTTCTGGCATTTTTCATCTTGTCAAACTTTACAAAGCAGAAAAAGAAAATGAATGGCTGTTTTTTAAAGGAAAGGATGAATTTGTCTCCTCAAAAGATATCCTTAGACAAAACCACTCAGCTCAAACAGATCGGACGATGGATGAGATCAAAAATCACCAAAAACCG
Source organism: Parachlamydiales bacterium (assembly GCA_020050175.1). GTDB lineage: Bacteria > Chlamydiota > Chlamydiia > Chlamydiales > JAJFMK01 > JAGVKY01. Next base: position 11,723 of record JAGVKY010000092.1, on the reverse strand, counting down.
GTAAAAAAAAAGGGGTGATGCAAAATCGGCAAAATCCTATGCCGACGCATATCCTCCCCATGCTTTCTGTAAAAGTTGACGAACCCTTTGATAAAGAAGATTGGCTGTTCGAAATGAAATGGGATGGTTTTCGAGCCATTGCAGAAGTCTCCGGCGACCATGTCAATCTCTACTCCCGAAATTTCCAATCCTTCAACAAACGTTTTGCCCCTATTGTCGAAGCTCTAAAAAAATTGAAAATAGAAGCTGTTTTCGATGGTGAGATTGTTGTGGTTAACAGAGAGGGGAGATCGGATTTCCAAGCTTTGCAAAATTACCAAACGACAGGGGTTGGCGATCTTCGCTACTGCCTTTTCGATCTTCTCTATTACAAAGGGAAGGATTTGAGAAGCTTGCCTTTGATAGAACGAAAACAATTTTTGAAAAAAATAATCTCAAAAGGAAAAAACTCATTTTTACATTATTCGGATCATGTTCTTCGACAGGGTAAAAAACTTTTTGAGGCAGCTAAAAAAGAGCAACTGGAGGGGATTATGGCTAAAAATATCCATAGTCCTTATGTCTCGGAAAGGACGAGGCAATGGCTTAAAATTAAGACCGGGACAAGACAAGAGGCTGTTATCTGTGGATATACTGAGCCAAAAGGGAGTCGGCAAAAGTTTGGTTCTTTAGTTTTAGGGATCTATGAAAAAGATAAACTCATTTATATCGGTCATGTTGGCACTGGTTTTGACGAAAAAACTCTTCATGATGTGTTGAATCGCCTGGAACCCTATGTCACGATGAAGTGTCCTTTCGCTGAAATCCCAAAAATAAGATCAAAACCCACTTGGGTAAAGCCAAAAATTCTTTGTGAAGTCTCTTTTTCAGAATGGACAAATGAAAAAATCATGCGTCATCCCGTTTTTTTGGGGATTCGAACGGATAAATCTCCTCAGGAGGTCCACCAAGAATGGAATCCATTTTGACCCACCTAGATAAAATTTTTTGGCCCGAAGAGGGATACACCAAGGGTGACTTGATCCATTATTACCAAAGTGTGGCTCCCTATCTTCTTCCCCATTTGAAGGATCGTCCCGAATCGCTCCTCCGTTGCCCCAATGGCATAAAGGGGCAGAAGTTTTTTCAAAAGAATGTCGATCATAAAATCCCTGATTGGCTTCCTACTCATGTTGTGAAACATAAGGAAGAGGCTATTACCTATCTCCTTATTCAAGATGTTGATTCTTTAACTTTTGCGATTAATTTAGGCTGTATCGATTTGAATCCCTTCAATTCGAGGATAAAAAGCTTAGAGAATCCAGACTATCTTATTCTTGATTTAGACCCAGAAGATATTAAATTTGATGCCGTTGTTGAAACAGCTCTTGCCATCCACGATCTTTTGTCAGAACAAAGTATCCCCTCTTATTGCAAAACATCGGGTGCTACGGGAATACATATCTATATTCCGCTCGGGGCAAAATACTCTTACGAACAATGTAAACAATTTGCTGAACTTTTAGCCCATCTTTCCCATGAACAAGTGCCCCATATCACCTCATTAGAAAGAAGCCCCTCTAAAAGGCAAAAAAGGGTTTATATTGACTTTCTTCAAAACAACTTTGGGCAGACTCTTGCGTCACCCTACTCTGTACGTCCTCGTTCTGGTGCACCTGTTTCAACTCCACTCGATTGGTCTGAGGTTAAACTTGGACTAGATCCATTAGATTTCAATCTTTCAAACACCCTTAAACGCTTAAAGAAAAGAGGAGATTTATTTGCACCAGTTTTGAAAAAGGGGATAGATATGATGAAATGCATTAAAAATTTAGAAAAATGAGCGTTGAATAACTTTTATAATTCATAAACGGTAAACGATGACTCATCCGATAAATCTTGTCTTAAAAGCAAAACTCCAAACATCGAGAAGAACTCGTTTTCTATCGGCGCAATGCCGCAGAAGCAGATAGGGACTACCACCGTTTTTTTTGGTCAATGGGTACTTATAAAGCTATTTAGGCTGGTCTGCTTCATTTGCTATTAAACAGGTTGCTAATTTGATGACTCTTGGTATTATCGACAGCCATTAGTCACGCGAGCTTGAAATGGCATACTCAACTAAAATTTATTTTTTTTCTATGGGCTGTGTTAGCCTTTTTTCTCCTGTTTTTTCTGAGGTCGATACGCCCTATGAAGTTAACTCTGCCTACGGACAAGGGTATGAAGAAAGTTCCGCCTATGGGGAGGGGTATGTTCGCTTTGAGGGTAGATATAGAGGCGGAAGGGGAATTGATTTTAAGAACGGCTATGCTTCGGCAGATCTATTTGGAATGCCTTTCTTTTCTGATCAAATCTACCCTTTTGTCGACTTTCGTTGGCATTATACGGGAGAAAAAGAAAACGCCATTAACATTGGTCTTGGAACCCGATATGAATGGGATGAAATTCTATTAGGAGCAAACTTTTTTTATGATGCGCGAAAAGCAGATCACCGTGATTTGCAACAGATCGGTGTAGGGTTAGAAGGCTTTCTGGAACAATGGGATTTTAGGGTGAATGGCTATTTCCCTTTTAAAGATTCCAGAAGATTTGAAGAAAACCAAGAAAGAAAAATTGAGGTGGCATCCGTTGATCCAGAAGGAAGAGTGACTTCTGTTCATATCATTAATGAATCAAACGCCAATATCTATCGAACTTTTACAGGGGTAAACTTAGAGGTTGGAAGACATTTTGGAGACATTTTATGGTGTAGAGATATCTACATTGCTGCTCTCCCTTATTACTACACGGAAAAGAAAGATAACTTTTTTGGAGGTGCGGTCTATCTACAATCCAGAGTGAATCAATATATCTCCGTCGATTTTGAATACTCTTATGACAAACACTTTAGAGGAAGAGTAAGTGGGCAACTCACCCTAAGCTACCCCTTTGGAAAAGGTTCAGAAGACTCCGATTATGACGATTGTTATTACACTAATCGTCTCTTCGACAGGGTGCTTCGAACCGAACTGATTGTCTTTCAAAAGTACCGTCATAAAAATGTCAAAAAGCAAATGAATGTCGCAGTTAAAATTAAAGAAAAGGATGAGTCAAAGTCTATTATTGAAACTTCTGAAGAAGTAGCTAATTAGAGTCGTTTCACCTACTTTATTTTTCTAAAACGGGATATGCCCTACAATCATAGGTTATGGCTGTGCATGTCCCTTATAATGAACTACAAAAATTGCTGATTCATCACTACCAAGAGAGAGATGCTAATCTCACTTGGTTGAATTCCTGTCTCGAAGGTCAAGCTGGAATTGCCTTCCCTTACATGAGAGGGGATGTTGTTCAGATTTCGAATGTTATAACTGCTTCTGTACCTAGTCATCTTCCAAGTCTCAACGATAGTACACTACCTGTCTATGTGATTAACATTCCCGTTGGCATAAGCCCTACAATGGATATCTCTGAAAGAATTCACCATTTATTGCAATTATTTGAGGAACAATCTTTTGGTACAAATGTAGTTACTTCGAAATCTGAAGCTGAAAAAAGGACAGCGATTGTTTTTGGTGTGAATCAGGTCATGTCGATTAACGTCCACTGTAATCTGGTGTTTCAGGCAGCGATTGATTATTTAACAACATTTTCTTCTCTTCCATACCGTGTAGTTGCCTTTCAATGGGCACCCACTTGGGTCATAAAAACTTCTGTTCCAAACCTTTATAGTTTAGATATCGCTTTTCGTCTTTTTCGTTTGCATGATCCTTTGAAGGCAGAAGCTTTTCGTCTAGCTTTTGAAGGTGGTAACCAATTAAGAGAAATCATTCCGTATAAAAGAATAAGAGAAACACTTAAGAACTGTGATGCAACAGCTCTTTTTGTGAACACCTTTGCCAAAAAATCTCCCTTTTCACCCCTTTATTATGGGGTCATGGATGCAGATCCTGTTGCCTTTAAAAATACGAATCAAGAGGGCCTTTTCTCCCGTTATGACACCCTCATTCAAAGGCATCAGGTAATTCCATCAGCTGTCACGTTGGGATATACTTTCTATGATCCTCAATATCCTTTAATTCGATTGGCCTCTGAAATTGACATGATTGTTCGTCAAGCGATGTCGGCAGCGATTTGTTTTGGTGCCTATTTTCCAGAGCCAGGTACCTTTTTCAAGGTAAAAGACCCCGGGGCATTGAGTCGATTACATGAAATAAGCTTTTTAGGAGGTAATGGGGCAACTTTAGAAAATCGACGTCTTATTCAAAATGGGGTAGCGGCAGGTATATTTACAAATGGGGTATTTAGTTACGATGGGGGTATTTATACTTCTACACCTTCTCGAGCTTATACATTAAAGCTTAAACGCCTAACATATGAGCCAACTTCCAGTGAAATTAAACAAAAACAAACTTTAGAAACCCTTTTCGGAGGCCTTGTCCAATCACATGCTTCCGCAAGAGAATGGGGTGAAAGTATTTATACAGCGCTCGGGTTCAATGTTCCTTCTTTAAATTTTCATGCAAGTAACGCTTTGACTGCTTCTAGCCAGATTGGGATGATGTTTAAGGTCTTTAACCCTTATAGTCGAATGATCTCAGGTGGAGCGTTAGAGGGCAGGTTTAGTAAAAAAATATTTGATAATGTGATGAAAACCTATCATCTTCCTCTTTCTCAGGCGCTTATTCAACTGTTAGAAGAGACAAAGCATACTTTGCGAGGTTTAGGGATGCCGCCAAACCTCATTAGCATGGTAGAAAATGCAGCAAGACTTTCGGGACAAGCGATCCATCGATACTTATCCAGATACATGTGATTTTATCTCTAAGTATTTAATTTATTCTCGAGTTCTTCCCATCTGAGATAGAGCTGCTCGATGCGGGTCTCTGCAAGGCCGATCTCATTGCAGAGAGTCTGAAGCTTGTCAGCATATTGAGAGATTTCGGGATCGTCCAATTTTTGGTTTAGCTGGCGAATCTCTTCTTCTAATTTCTGGATCTTGTCTTCGAGTCCTTCATATTCTTTCTTCTCGTTATAGGACAGCTTGGCTTTCGAGGGCCCCTTTTCTTTAGGTTTGGGGGTAATAGTGGGGTGAACTTCTTTTTTCTCTTCAGTCGTCCCAAGAGTGATGAGGGATGTGCAGATCCGATCCATCATGCACCGGTCGTGCGTGATAAGGACAATTGCACCTGGAAATTGGAGGAGACTCTCTTCAAGAGTTTCAAGTGTCGGAATATCTAGATCATTGGTAGGTTCATCTAGAAGGAGAAGATCGGCTGGTTGGAGCATTAAGTGGGCAATGGTGATCCGAGCTCTTTCCCCTCCAGAAAGCTTGGAAATTGACATGTCGAGGATGTCAGGAGAAAAGAGAAAGCGTTTGCACCATCCATTGACATGGATCATCTGTCCCCGAAAATTGACAAAATCACTGTTGGGGGAAAGAGCTTGCCTTAAGGTCATATCATCTGAAAGTTGAAGGCGGTGTTGGTCAAAATAGACAGTTTTTAAACCCTCTGCCTTTTTGATTGTTCCTTGGTTTGGATCGATTTCTCCTGCCAGCATCCTAAGAAGGGTTGTTTTCCCTGATCCATTGGGGCCCATCAGTCCAATACGAGTTCCAGGTGAGAGGAAAACATCGAGATGATTAAAAAGAGTGCGTCCATCAAGTTCTTTAGAAAGATTCTTAGCGACGAGAAGTTTTTGGGTTTCTCTCTCTGTTGCAGAAAAAGCAATATTTGCCTTTTTATCCTGATTCCTTTGATGGATCAAAGAGAGCTCCCCTAAGATTTCGTGGGCATCGTCCACTCGAGATTGTGCTTTGACCGTTCTTGCTTTCGGAGATTGTCTTAACCACTCCTGCTCACGCCGAGCTTTGGAGGCGAGAGATCGTTCTGTCTGAATTTGTCCAAGAATAAATTCTTCTTTTTTCTCTAAAAAAGTGCTGTAAGCCCCATTAATCGAAAAGAGGCCGTTAGGATAGACCGGGTTGATCTCGATGACCCGATTGACCATTTTTTGTAAGAAATAGCGGTCATGGCTCACCACTAAATAGGAAGGGACTTCTCGCTGCAAAAATTTCTCTAACCATAAGATCCCTTCAAGATCAAGATGGTTGGTTGGTTCATCTAATAGAAGGACGTCAGGTGAAAAGATCAGCTCGCGCGCTACACTCAACCTTTTTTTCCAACCACCTGATAGTTTCTTGGCCGATGTCTCTTCGCCTGTAAACCCAAGTTTGCTCAGGATGGTTTGCACAATAAGTTCCCCATTTTCCTGATCATTGAGCTCTTTGATTAAAAGAGTTTCTGGCTTTTCATCAGGAAATTCACAGGTCTGAGGGACATAACCGATCTTTAATCCCCTTTTAGGGGCGATGATACCCGTATCTGCCGTCTCTCGGCCCACCAACATCTTCAGGAGCGTTGATTTTCCTGAGCCATTGGGTCCAATCAACCCAATCTTTTCTCCAGAAAAGATGCTAAAAGAAAGATTTTTAAAAAGCTGCCTAGATCCATAGGCTTTGCTTAACGTTTGGCAGTTGAGAAATAATGTCATTTGTTTATTTTACCAGATGATGACGATGAGATTAACAAAAGTTGCTTTTGCTCTAGTAGTTGTTACTCTCTTTGGACTTATCTCCTATGGTGGCTTTCTCTATTTTGCCGATGAAAGCGACACAAATGATCTGGTATCCAAACTCTTATATTGGAAATAATTTAAAATTTAGCGGATTATAGCCGAATATGGATCAATAGGAGTCTTGATTGAAACAAAAATTTGCACCTATAGAACTTTCTGATCTGATCATTGACGTTTTTTCGGATCAGATTAACCCCTCTCCCACCCAGATTGCTACCGTTTCAGAAGAGGGTATGCCAGAGGTCCGTACTGTACATGTTCGATTTTTAAAAGGAGAAGGGGCCCTTGGTTTTAATACCAATCGAGAATCCCCAAAGTGGAAATCGCTGAAGCACAAGCCTTTTATAGCTGGATGCCATTACTCTCCACATCGTTTCATTCAATTTCGATTTGAGGCGAATGTTGAGTTTGTAGAGAAAGATTGTCCTCTTCTCGACGAAATGTGGAATACCACTTCGCCAGAAGTTAAAAATTGGTACTGGGATAAGAAAGAACGCCATCCAAAGTTTGCGATTGTGATTATCGTTCCCTATCGTTGGGATATTTACGAACTCGGCAGCGATCTCTCCAAAGGTCAAAGGACGATTTATCGCTCTAATCCAGAGGGGTGGTCTGCTCAAAAAGTCTCTACGCTAGATTCAAAACCTCTATAACTAAGAGATCAAATTGCGTTTTTTTATCTTATTACTGATGGTTTTTTCCTCCCTATTTACGGAGCAAAAAGTCGTCTTAATCACCGGAGCAACGATTGGAATCGGCCTCGCCACTGCTAAAGCTTTTCATCGGGAAGGGTGGAGAGTATGGGCAGGATTTAGGGATAAAACAGGTGATGAACCCTTTCGATGGATTGACCTTGATGTTCGTAAGGAAGAACAGATTGAAACTGCAGTTGCAGCCCTATTGAGTGAAGAGGGGAGAATCGATGCTCTTATCAACAATGCCGGTTACGGGTTGATAGGTGCTGAAGAGTCCATCATGATAGATGAAGCGAAAGAGCAGTTTGAGGTCAATTTTTTTGGTCCACTGAGACTGATTCAGGCTATTACACCAACGATGCGAAAGCAAAAATCTGGGCACATCATCAATATTAGCAGCACTTCTGGTGTCAGAGCTGTTCCAGGACTAGGTATCTATGGAGCTTCTAAATTTGCATTAGAGGGCTTGAGTGAATCTTTAGCGGTGACGTTGACCCCATGGAATATCAAAGTGTCTTTGGTGGAACCTGGCGGGGTCAACAACGCTTGGGCGAATAGGGTTTTAAAAGGAAGTCGTCAAACAAATGAGCCCCTCTATGAACGATTAATAGAGACTTTAGCTCAAAAACTCCCTGAATATTCATCCTATGGTCAAAACTGCGACGAGATCGCCAAACTTATTGTCGAAGTAGCACAAACAGCCGATCCTGACATGCGTTATCAGACCTCTGCTAAAGTCAAAGCAACCCTTAGTAAAAAATTGGTCGATCTCACGGGGAATAAAATGCGTGATGAACAGATAAAATTTATGCATGAGGTCATAGGCAAATGATCGTGTATCTGAAGACTTTTTTATTTTTTTTGCTGTTTTATTCCTCTCTTTATACCGAGCAAAAAGTTGTTTTAATCACCGGTGCGACAAGTGGAGTCGGTCTTGCGACAGCCAAAGTCTTTCACCAAGCGGGATGGAAGGTATGGGCAGGTTATCGGAATAAACCAGGAGAAGATGATTTTCGATGGGTAGCTCTTGATGTTCGAAAGGATGATATGGTCGAAAAAGCAATCTCAACTCTTTTAGAAGAAGAGGGGAAAATTGACGTATTAATTAACAATGCCGGTTATGGAGTGATTGGAGCTGAAGAGACCAACACAATGGAACAGGCAAAAGACCAGTTTGAGGTTCTTTTTTTCGGACCACTTCGACTGATTCAGGCTGTGGCTCCTACCATGAGGCATCAACAATCTGGCCATATTATTAATATTAGCGGGGTTTGCGGTGTCCGAGCACTTCCTGGATTAGGCGTTTACTCAGCTGCAAAATTTGCCCTAGAAGGAATGTCTGAATCCTTAGCTGTCACCCTTTCTCCTTGGAATGTTAAAGTTTCTATAGTGGAAGCGGGTTCAATCAATAGCCAATGGGTAAACAACGCAACCATGGGTTTAAGGGATTGCGATGAGCCTTTTTACACTCAACTCTCTGAATCGCTCATCCGTAGGCTCTCTCATACTGGACAGCTTGGGCAAGACACAAAAGAGATTGGAGAACTTATTCTTAAAATTGCCCAAAGAGAAACACCCGATCTTCGTTATCAATCTTCCGCAAAAGCTAAGGTCACTGCGGCCAAAAAACTGGTCGATCCCACAGGAAATCAAATGCGAAAAGAGCAGATAGATTACTTTTATTCTTTAGTTGGAGAAAAAAGATGAAAGAAATGACTTTAAAAGGATCAAGGAACTGGAGATTAAAGCCAGCTATCGATTGCTTTTTAAAGCTGACATAATTTGATTGACATCTCTTCTTGGTTCTCATAATAAAAGGGAACCATGAAAACTTTTTGGCTCGTCCTATGCCTAATGGCATCTTCTTTACCCTTAATGGGCGCGCCCATCATAGGTTTATGGAAAAGTGTTAACGAAGAAACGAATAAGCCTGAGGCTCTTGTAGGTATTTACAAGCACCAGGGGAAATTTTTCGGAAAGATCTTTGGAACCTTCAATGAAGAAGGGGTCCTGGAGGATACCATCTACACCCCTAGATCTCGAGCCCCTGGCGTTCATGGGGATCCTTACTACTCTGGACTCGACATCATTTGGGATCTAAAGAAAAAAGATGATAGGTATCATGGAAGAATTTGCGACCCTGAAAAGGGGAAAATCTATGATGCTGAAGTTTGGAGAGAGGGGCCCGATCTCGTTGTAAGGGGAAAGATCTTCTTCTTTGGCCGCAATCAAACTTGGCTTCGTGTAGCGGACAATGACTTACCTTCCCACTTTAAGAAGCCAGATCTCCAAAAAGCTGTGCCCAACATCCCCAAACCCAAAAGTGAGTCCAAGAAAAAGGAGAAGCCGAACAAACACGATTCTCCGACACAACAGGTTGCAGATTCCAAAATAGAAAAATAACAAGATAAGCAGTGTTTTTCAATCCTTTTAAACCCTGCCGATCCTGTTTATTTTGAGGTTTCTAATTCTCTCACAGATTTCACCTTGGGGATGTTAGGGATAAAGGTGGATAGGTCAGGTTTCTTGAAATCAGGCGGGTAATCTGAAGGCACGGGTGGGACCCATGTTTGTTGACGGGTGATGAAGAACAATGTGCCCTCTACAATTAAGTCAGGCCCTTCTCTCCACAACTCTGTCTCATAGACAAAGCCGGTTCGGGGGTCTACCCCTTCTCCAAAATAATGGTCATCTTTCTTCTCCAAATTCCAAATCACATCTAGCCCCGCTAGGGGAGGATCGCCGACCAATTGATGAGTATGCTGGAGGGGGTGATAGATGTTGTCGGAGATCACGCCCTTATCATCAAAGCCACCGATTAAACGGCCGTAATATTTTCCTTTGTAGTCATAGATGGCGATAATTGTTTCTGGTTGATGCGGTTCGACATCGGTGATGGTTTTCCAAAAACCAGTGATGGAATCACCATTTAAGTGACTGAGCAAAGTTAAGCTTAGGAGAAGTGACTTTAACATGCCCCCTTCCTACTAAAAATGGGGGGGTAAGTCAATCATGTCGCTGTTGAAGAATTTTGTTGGTTCAGTAATACGATTAAATTTACGATCGTTGAATGCTAAAGCTTCATGCTAGCCAAAAACAACGTTATTTATAGCGATTGGTATATGGTCCAAATTGTGCTTGATTATGTAGGGTTTGACCCTGAGTCCTATTCCATTGCTATCCAGTTGTTTCTTCGTCTCTTGGGAGCTCTTGTTATTGTTGTTTATCTTCCCTTTCTCCTTCAGATTAAAGGGCTATTTGGAAAAGATGGGATCCTTCCGATGGAAGAGTATCTCTCCCGTATAAAAATGGTGGGGAAAAAGCGCTTTTATTACATCCCATCCCTTTTTTGGATAAAAGCAAACGATACAGCTTTACTTGCTTTGGTAGGGTCAGGGCTTATAGTCGGAACATTACTAATGTTAGGAATTTGGCCTGCATGGATGCTTCTTCTCGTCTATGTGATCCATCTCTCTTTAACATCCGCAGGACAAGAGTTTCTCTCTTTTGGTTGGGAGATGTTTCTGATAGAGATCAGCTTAGGGATGTTTTTAGTGATTTCTACTACCCCTTATAACATGCTTGCGTGGCTAGGATTTAATCTTCTCCTCCTCCGCTTCTACTTCCAGGCAGGGATTTCTAAGATTTTTAGTGGAGATCCTAACTGGCGCAATCTTACGGCTTTATGGTATCACTATCTCACTCAGCCTTTGCCAAATACTCTTGCTTGGTATTTTCAAAAGCTTCCCCTTTGGTTCCACAAGTTTTCGTGTCTTTACATGTATTTTGTCGAACTTATTGTCCCTTGGGCCATTTTTTCTCCTCCCGAAGTTCGTCTTTTTGTGTTCTCACAATTTTTTGCCTTACAGTTTTTCATCTATTTGACGGGCAACTTTTCTTATCTCAATCACATGTCGGTGATTGCTTCGGTTGTTCTTATCCATAATAAATTTCTGGAACCCCTTTTTAGTCTCCCAGCTGTAAGTGAGCCTTCACCCTTACTTTGGCAACAAGGTATGGCCATTTTAGGAGGGATTTATTTGGTTCTGCAAGTGATGAGCTTATGGCACACTTTTTTTCCTCGGACTTTTTTTACAAAAATTGTCTATTTCTTCCGCCCTTTTCATGTCGCAGATCCTCACGGAATTTTTGCGGTCATGACGACAAAGCGATACGAGATTGTCATAGAGGGGAGTGATGATGGGGAAGAGTGGAAAGAGTACGAGTTCTATTTTAAACCGGGAGATCAAGCCTCGCGTCCAAGAAGAATTTCCCCTTTTCAACCCCGTCTCGACTGGCAAGTTTGGTTTTTGCCCTTTACCAGCTTTCAGGCAGAAGATTGGTTCCAACGCTTTCTTCTTAAATTATTGGAGGGTTCGCCAACAGTTGTGAAGCTCCTAAAAACTAACCCCTTTAAAGAGCTACCTC
>JAGVKY010000216.1 GCA_020050175.1 Parachlamydiales bacterium | reverse complement strand
TAAGTTATTTATAATAACTAACAATGAAATTAATCACATCGTTAGAAGAGTTGGAACAAAAGATCATGGGGTGCCAATTATGCCCCCGTCTCGTCGAATTTCGGGAAAACGTTCCTGCAAAAAAAACTTTTGAAAATGACCCCCATTGGAGAAAGCCTATCCCAGGCTTTGGGGACAAAGAGGGATGGCTTTTGATAGTAGCCTCGGGTCCTGCTCCTCAAGGAGGAAACAGGACAGGGAGAATTTTTACAGGAGATCCAACAGGCGACTTTTTAATGAAAGCTCTTCATGAAACTGACTTTGCCAATCAACCCCATTCGGTATCAAGAGATGACGGCCTTCGATTAATGGAATGTTTTATCACCGATATTGTCCGTTGCACTCCGCCGCAACATAAACCGACCCGTATCGAGTGCCTCAATTGCCGCCCTTTTCTCGAAAAAGAGTTAGCATTGCTAAAAAATATTTCACATGTTTTGCTATTAGGTAGAATAGCTTTTACCCATTACATGGCTATTCGACATCCAAAATCTCAACAATCCTTTGGACACGGCATGAGATACCCCTTTCCTGGCCTCCCCACTGTTTACGCGAGCTACCACCCCAGCCCTCGTAATACAAACACCGGCAGACTTGCCTATAAAGCCTTTATCAAGCTCCTTCGCCTCATCCGCACCGACCGCAAAAAAGCAAGATAAATTGAGACTTTATAATACCTAATGGAACGGGATCCCTGCTCAATACAGTTTGGTTTTATCTTGTTATTTCGGAGGAGCCATGAATTCGGGGCCGACAGGGTCTTTGATAGTTTCTGAGAGAATTTGGTCGATTTCTTCAAAATCTTGGGGAGTCAGTTTCCACCCCCAGATGGCATCGAGGCCATTTAGTTGGTCGGGACGTCTTGCTCCCCAAAGAGGAACACTAATTCCTTTATCCAAAGAAAAACGGACGGCCAAGGCGAGGAGAGGTCTTTGGTATTTTTCCTGAACCCACTCTTCAAGCCGTCTGACAGCTTCTAAATATTCAGAAAAACGGGGCTCTTGAAACTTTGGATCTTTAAGACGGAGATCATCCCCATTGAAAGTTGTATTTTTCTTCATTTTGCCACTTAAAAGACCTCGGCAAAGAGATCCATACCCTAAAGTGGCAATTTTATTTTCTAGACAATAGGATAAAACAGTCTTTTCAATCTCTCGTTCAAAGAGATTATAGGGGGGTTGACTTACATGAAGAGGGGCGGTTTTTCGAAACATCTCCATTTGTTCTGGAGAGAAGTTGCTGACCCCGATCACTCGTATGAGTCCAGCTTTGAATAATTTATCCATAGCACCAGCTGTTTCTGCAATAGACACTTTAGGATCAGGCCAGTGGATTTGATAGATAAGGTCTTTTATCCAGTAAGACATTCTATGATCAACTAATTCCTTAGAGCCCCTTTCGGTCCAAGGGATAAAAAAATTGAGCTCTGGATGCGGGATAAATCCTTGTTTAAGGAAGATGCTGTCTGATGAAATATAATTAGCTGGCCGCTGATGATCATCTGCAGATTTTTCAATGGCTGAGAGAGTGATCTGTGTGAAAGTTCCCTCCTCTCTGACAACCTGCTCCATTTTAGAAAGGAGATTTATCCCTATGCCTTGTCCCCGGTAGTCAGGTAAAAGGACAAGCTCTCCAAAATAGAAAAGTTTGCTCACATCCTGATTCTCAAAAGGCTCTTTGTAAGTAGTGCGTTAGTCAGCCATCGGAAGGCCTGTCAGCAACCCAATGACCTGTCCTTCATCGGAAGCTATCACTAAAACCGCCCGTTCAGTTTCAGCATAAGAGCGCAGGCATCATCATATTCTTCGTCTTGTCCGGAATATAGGTAGGGATATTCGGCATAGACTGTGTTGGAGAAGAAGTGTAACTAAAAATCGAACCATTTATTCGTAATCTTGAACAGAAAATAAAGAAAAAATAGGATAATTGAATTTTGATTTGGGGTTCAAACTTGGAATATCAATCAGGCAACAGAGTCCTGCCACTTCTCCCCCTGCTTTTTCAATGAGCTCTGCAACAGCCAGGGCCGTTCCCCCTGTGGCAACGAGATCATCCATGATCAAAACCCGAGAATTAGGTTGGATAGCATCTACTTCAATCTCGATCGAATTTGTTCCATATTCCATCTGATAACTCGTGGAGATCACTTTGCCTGGTAGTTTTCCCGGTTTTCTAGCTAAAACGAGAGGTAATTGCAGTTTACTCGCAAGCGCTGTTCCAAAGATGAAACCTCTGGAATCAATCCCTACAATCGCCTGGATATTCTGATCTTTATACTCTGCAGCAAAGGCCTCTATGACTCGATTAAAAGCCTCTGGATCTCTTAAAAGAGGACCATACCACTGGAAAATAATCCCAGGTTGGGGGAAATCACGATGAAGCTCTAAGTAATTAGAAATCCACCCATGATCTTCTGCTGAAGAAAGAAGTGAAAATGAAAATAGGCTTATAAAAGTAAGAATGTATTTCACGATTATCCTTGATGATTTTTTGAAAATGTTGATCACCCTTTTAGCATAGCTGTAAGGATATTAGCCAAAGACAAAAAACATAAAAAACAAGATGAACAGGACTCGACAGGATTAAAAAAATAAAATAACAGTTCCTATGCTGAATTAGAATGTCACTCTGATAGGATTTTGTCCTTGAAGAAGCGGAAGCCTCCGATTTAAAAATGTTTAGCTATTAACATAAC
>JAGVKY010000037.1 GCA_020050175.1 Parachlamydiales bacterium | reverse complement strand
CTCTTTTTGGATCAGTCGTTGCAGCATAACTGCGCCTTTTCTTTACGATTTGGGCTTTTGTAGCTGTAGAGATCTTAGCCATCTCCGCCTTTTGATCAACTATCTCTCTTAAAAAGAGACGGATCGAGGCTGTACCAGCTTCGGTCCAGAGGGAAGAGTGATCATTTTCAAAAATAACAGCAATATCCCAAGGGGTAATTTCAGGCTTGCCTGCTGACTTACTTTCCCTATTTATCAAAGCGGTTTCATTCAAAATCGTTGCTGCATTTTTCATTCTTTCGACTGCCGCATCTTCGATCTCATGGACACTCATCTGAGCTCCTATTAAATCAACTTCTTCCTTACTAAAAGATAATAAGTGATCAGTGAGAGCAGAGTCCCAACTCTCAGCCAGTTGTGGCAAACGTTTCTGTTCAATTTTGATCAGATCTTCCGGGGATGAAGACATCAAACCGCTATGATCAATGGCAACTACTCCCCCTTTTTCATCTACCAAGATATTACCAAGGTGTCTATCGGTATTACAAAACACAAGGTCGCAGACGAAAACAGCCTGGACATCCTTCTTAGGGAGTGCCTTAACTTTTTCTGCTCCCCCTTCTTCTGTTAAAAGGACTCCAACAGCTGTCGAGTTGGGGACAAATTTTTGAACCGAAGCTACCTGGCCACCCAATTCAATATAAAAGGTTGGAGGGATCTTATAAATTCCCCCCTTGCTCAGAAGAAAGGCAAGATGTTCTCTCTTAGCTCCTTGACCGGCTGGAATTCCAAAGGTATTGTCGGGCTTCTCTTCATCCCTTGGCTTCATCACCCATTTCTTTTCACCCTGCTCATTCAGTAGAAAATAGGAGCCATTCACTCCTCCAGCAGTGGGTTTTTTAGCTTTTAAAGGATCGGCCTCATAAGCTCGAACAACGCCGTAAAGGTCAAAAATAACTGAACAGGGGTGATTCTCATTTTTTTGCATTTCTTTAGAAATAAAAACTAGATCTTCAGAAAACAGTTGAGCATAGAGATCTTTAATTTCTTGTTGTGTCAAAGGTTGAGGATTAGAAAGACGATCGGTAACTTTTTCGTACAAAGCATCAGCAACCATTTTGAGACTAGATGGAGCAACAATTGACAAACTCTCTTCTGGAAGCTTAACCTTTTGTACCTTTTCATCAGCTGAGGGTGGTTGATAGAGAAAAACCATTCGAAATTGAGTGTAATTATTTAACTGATCCCCGAAAACTCTTGAGCTTGAACTAAGTAATGTTAACCTAGTCGTTTTATTAGACGCTGTGATGGAAAGGCTTTTAAAAGCCTCAGCAGCATTAGATTGAACTCTGACAATAGATTGTTGCTCCTCATCCTTTTTTTCTACCGGAGGGTTCGATAGTGCAGAAGAAGCACCTGATTGAATAGGGGTCTTTAGATGATGAAATTGGGGACAGATTAACCATTATTTTATTTATCTATTTATGCATTCAAAATTACCAATTTTATAATCAAGAATTATTAAACTTCGGATAATAAATTATTAATGTTTGACAAGGATCATCCTAATCGCTCTTCTCTGTTGCCCTAGAAACTTTTTTTTGAAATATAGGGTTGTTAGGGGAAACGATGGACCTGGCAGCAGCAACTCAAGAAGAAAAGACTTTATCCAGCGCAGAAATGCAAAAAATGAACGCTTACTGGAGAGCAGCCAATTATTTAGCGGTTGGTCAAATTTACCTTTATGACAATCCCCTTTTAAAAGAGCCGCTGAAGCACGAACATATTAAAAAAAGGTTATTGGGACATTGGGGAACGACGCCAGGTCAGAATTTTGTTTATGTCCATCTGAATCGGGTCATTAAAGAGCACAACCTCAATATGATCTACCTATCGGGTCCAGGTCATGGCGCTCCAGGAGTGGTTGCTAATACCTATCTTGAAGGGACCTACAGCGAAGTTTATCCAAATATTTCCCAGGATGAAGCGGGCTTGAAAAAGTTTTTCAGGCAATTTTCCTTCCCTGGCGGCATTCCAAGCCATTGCGCTCCCGAGACACCTGGCTCGATTCACGAAGGGGGGGAGCTGGGGTATGTGATTTCTCATGCTTATGGGGCGGTCTTTGACAACCCTGACTTAATTGCTTGTTGTGTGGTTGGAGATGGAGAAGCAGAGACAGGCCCTTTAGCTGGCAGCTGGCACTCGAACAAATTCCTCAATCCGATTCTGGATGGAGCAGTCCTTCCCATCC
Source organism: Parachlamydiales bacterium (assembly GCA_020050175.1). Classification (GTDB taxonomy): domain Bacteria; phylum Chlamydiota; class Chlamydiia; order Chlamydiales; family JAJFMK01; genus JAGVKY01. The sequence continues at coordinate 2,028 of JAGVKY010000037.1, read as the reverse complement.
TCCATTTGAATGGCTATAAGATCTCAAATCCTACAATTCTTGCCCGCATTCCTCGAGATGAACTGGAAGATCTCATGATAGGTTATGGCTACAGACCCTATTTTGTGACAGGCTCTGATCCAGAAACTATGCACGTTTTAATGGCTTCAACACTTGATAAAGTCATCCGAGACATCCGGAAGATTCAGAAGCAAGCACGGACAACGGGGATCACTGAACGGCCCCGGTGGCCCATGATCATCTTACAGACTCCCAAAGGATGGACAGGACCGAAGGAGGTGGATGGATTACAAATCGAAGGAACATGGCGCGCCCACCAAATTCCTGTGACCGATTTTGAGACCAAGCCTGGTCATATTAAAATTCTAGAAACATGGCTAAAAAGTTATCGTCCCGAAGAGCTTTTTGACGAACAAGGAAAACTAAAAGCAGAAATAGCCGACCTTGCCCCGAAAGGGGAAAAAAGAATGAGTGCAAATCCCCACGCAAATGGAGGGATCTTGTTGAAAGAGCTCCGGATGCCTGAGTTTCAAAATTATGCCCTTTCTGTCCCTAAACCAGGCACAACTGTCGGAGAAGCCACACGCGTGCTCGGGAAAATGCTTGCCGATGTCATGAAACTCAATCAGGAAAGTAAAAATTTCCGCATGGTGAGTCCTGATGAAACGGCCTCGAATCGATTGGATGCAGTGTTTACCGTAACCAATCGGGCCTTCGATGGGATAATTTTACGAACTGACGATCATCAAGCTCCTGATGGAAGAGTGATGGAGGTCTTAAGCGAACATCTTTGTCAAGGATGGCTTGAAGGGTATCTTTTGACAGGGAGGCATGGCTTTTTCTCTTGTTACGAAGCCTTTATCCACATCATAGATGCGATGTTTAATCAGTATGCCAAGTGGTTAAAGACCTCAATCCATATCCCTTGGAGACGTCCCATCGCCTCTTTAAATTACCTCCTCACTTCGCACGTGTGGCGACAGGATCACAATGGTTTTTCCCACCAGGATCCTGGATTTATCGACCATGTTGTGAACAAAAAAGCTGAGGTCATCCGTGTCTATTTACCTCCTGATGCTAATTGCCTTCTTTCTGTTGCGGATCATTGTTTGCGCAGCAAAAACTACGTCAATGTGATCGTCTGCGGTAAACAACCAGCTTTACAGTATCTCACCATCGAACAAGCTACCGAACATTGCGCAAAAGGGATTGGCATTTGGGAGTGGGCAAGCAATGATAATGAAAGTGAACCTGACGTTGTCATGGCTTGTGCAGGCGACATTCCGACACTCGAAACCATTGCTGCGGTCGATTTGCTCCGTCAGCAGGTGCCAGATCTTAAAATTCGGGTCATCAACGTTGTCGATTTGATGAAACTTCAACCGAGCACTGTTCATCCCCATGGTCTCTCTGAGGAACAGTTTGACGAACTTTTTACCACCGATAAACCGGTTATTTTCGCCTATCATGGTTACCCGACTCTCATCCATCGGTTAACTTATAAAAGAAGCAACCATGCCAACATTCATGTACACGGCTACAGAGAAGAAGGGACAACCACAACTCCTTTTGATATGGTAGTCTTAAACCACCTCGACCGTTACCACTTGCTATTGGATGTCTTTGAGCGGGTGCCGAAACTCGCCAGCAAGAGGGCTTATATCAGGAAAATGGTGGAGACTAAACTTTATGAGCATAAAGCTTACATCGACAAGGTTGGAGATGATATGCCTGAAATTAAGGGTTGGAAATGGCGATACTAGCCGTCAACCATGGCAGTTCGTCCGATAAAATTTCCCTTTTCTCTGATAAAGGGAAGCGTCTTCAAGATTTTAAAAAACTCGAAGAGGTTCCTAAGAAAGAGGTGTCGGCCATCGGTTATCGATTCGTTCATGGAGGTAACCTCTACCAATCTACAACCAAGCTGGATCGCAAGATCCTTACAAATCTTGAAAAATTGACCGATCTTGCTCCCCTTCATAATACCGCGTCTCTCAAAGGGATCAAGTATTGCATCGAGCATTTTGG
>JAGVKY010000108.1 GCA_020050175.1 Parachlamydiales bacterium | reverse complement strand
GAACTTGGGGATGCCGACAGGCTTCTGGGAGGAAGCAGCTTAAAAGCTTAGAAGGAAAGAGGGAGAAGCTCTCAAACCGACTTATGCAACAACGCCAAAGAGATTAAGGATGCTCCCAAAGAGACCTAGAATGACTAGCTTCAATTCATTAACAGCCGACAGCAAAATCGACTGAGAATTCAGGAAATACTTGCTTGATTCTTGAGATCGTTTTTAGATTGGGCTTTTCAGAAATAATCAAATAGTAATCGTAAAGCTGGAGCTTTGGAGTAGCCCCATTTTTTTATGAATTTGGCTTTATGGGGAGGACTTTTTCAGGCCACTTATAACCGCGATAGTCTTCTCTCAATTACCTCAAAATCACGCCCTAAGGGTTGGAATTTTTCGCCCCATCATCTTCTTCCATTCTTAAGGTAAAAACGGAGCGGAAGATAGATAATTCAATTCCAATTAATTCAAGTCGATATTTTTCATTAATTTGAATTTTGATTTTTGAATCAATTTTTGTAACTAAAAGCTGTTAAAAATTGGGCTTATAGGCCCAAAAATTGTTTTTAGGCAGAGGATTGGGATAGTCACATCTGATAAAATTTTCCTCCAATAGGCCATTCGGGATATGAGCAATAATTTCAGTGCAGGCAACTGAAGCATCTTCTAATTCATCTTCGGATACTTCTCCATCGAAAAAAAAGGATATGCTAGCAGTGTTTATACCTTCTTTCCATTCAGCTGCAACACCCCTAATTTTAGCAGAGGGAATTTCACTTACCGCAATCTTTGTTAAGTAAAGAAGATGTTTTTGCATTTCCATTATTTTATTAATCCTCCAGGATCAGCGGGCACAACATGAACTTTTCCATCAGCAGCGTAGTGTATAATCCCTTTAGTGGTTGGATAGAAGCTTGTGGGTTTGCCCTCAATTTTTAAAGCATACTCACCAATAACTCTTCCAAAGTCAACCCTCTCTTTATAACCGGGGTTGGGTTTTGGGGTGGCGGCGAAGAAGAGGTCGCGGGAGAGGGGGACCATATCGGCTTCTAAGGGGATGTAGAGGGTTTGGAGGAGGGGGCCGGAGGGATCTACGGCGTAAGAGGTGAAGTCGGTGATGCCGGTTTCTCGGAGGAGGGTCTCATCAACGAAAAATTGGCATGTCCACTTTGAAGGCTGATTTGGTAGGCGGCATCAGTCATGATCGTAGGGTAGCGACTCCCGACGTAGACTTGCGGCTCGAGGTGTTCTTTAAGGCGTGGTGTAGCAATATTCGTCTTTGGCCATAAAGAGTTTACACAGATTGCTTGGAATTCGACAGAGGTGCCCAATTTGCACATGCTCATCCCATATTTGGATAAGGAGAAGACGAGGTTATCTTTGAACCATTGCGGGTCCATATTTAAGGGCGGGGATATATTAATGATGTGGGGATTGCTAGATTTCTTAAGGTAGCGGAAACAAGCTTGAGATAATAAAAAGGCTGCTCGTACCCCTCTAGCTATCACTAAATCAAATTGCTCGGGGGAAGTGTGAAAAGTGTCATTAAAAATTGGGGCAGTTGTATTGTTAATTAAAATATCAATACCGCCAAATCAAGCCACAGTTTTAGTGATCGCCTCTTTGATTTCTAGCGCGTTACAGAGATCAATATTAAGAGGAAGTGATTGTCATCCAGACTCTATCACTTGATCAGAGACACATTTAATATTGTCTGGAGAGTCCCTAATAAAAAGGTTGAGTGGGTCTTGCATATTTGAATGAAGTTCTTCAAGGTTTTCGCCTTGAGTGAAGCCTCCTTCAAGCTCAAGACAATTTGCCCAAAAGGAATCTCCTTCTTTCTGAATTTTGAAGTGGTATTTCATTCGCGTACCTTTTAGGTTTTTTCTAACATTTTTCTTAAAGCCAATTCGAGTCCTTTTTTTAACTCCCTATGGCCAGGAATAATCACAGTAGGGCAACCCTTCTTTTTAAGCTTCCATGGCTGCCCTCGCCGCCTTCGACAAGTTCATACCCTTTATCATAGAAGAGCTTTCGCATCTCCTTATTTAATTTGGTAAAGTCAAATTTATGATTTTTCTGAGAGGAGCCTTTGAAGGCCTCTGCCTGCTGTAATAGAGAAATTTTGCAATCGTCTTTTCAAACATTCCTAGGTTAGAAATCTTTGATATCTAAAGTAGGGTCTGTCGGAGGGGTCCTTAAGGCAATCTTCCTTTATAGTGGCCTGAAGAAGGTCAGCTAAATCGGGAAACTTTTGTTTCATACGGGCAACGTAAGCGATTTTTTCGACAAGATACTCGCTTTCATCAAACAGTTTCCTCCAATCCTCACTTGTAAGGGGAGATTGAGGCATGCTCAGAAGAAAATAAACAGCCCAATGCCTTAATTTATTGTTACCAGATTTTTCTTCTAAAGTTTCATTTTGTTTTTTGGGCGCTCGGATCCATTCGAGGAGTTCGCTTTTTAGATGAAGGGCCATGCGAGACATCAGCAAAAATCCGTTGGAATTTTCCAAATTAAATTTCACACAGGAGCCGATAATTTTGGCTTTTAGATAGGGGGAGATGTTTTCGTCTCTAAGAATTGTAGCAAAAGCTTCAAAACAAAAATGTTCAGCTTTTGTCCATGGCTCCTTCAAATAGCTGTGTTGATTTAAGTAACCGTATTTAATCGAATTTTCCCACAAGTCGCAGGCAGCACGGTAGCGGTTATATGGGTCGCTATCGTGTTTAATCAAAACAATCAGGTCATTTAGATCGTAGTTAGAATATAGCCATCTAACTGGAGCTGAAATTCCGCGGAATAAAGAAGGGATTGGCTTCGTCTCGATATGTTCAAAAATAAATTCTTGAGAGTGTTTCCTAAGAACAACTGTTTTCGGAGCCATCAACTCTTGCCCGTTATCATCAAGAAAACTAAGCCTAAGAGGGATCATAAAGGGTTCATTTGATCCAAACTGATTCACTTTCAATATGACTTTTTTTGATTCGGAGTCGTAATTTAATCCCATCCGCACCTCTGGGAAACTTTCGTTTGTCAGCCAAAGAGAGAATTGTTTGAAATCAAACGGAGGAAGAGATCTTTCTTCTAGAACTTTGCTTAAAACCCCAAAAAGCTCCTGGTGAGCAGCAAATTTTCCATCATAGCCAATAAAAAACCTTCTGATGCCTTCAAAAAGTAGCTCTTTTCCTAAAAGTGTCTCCAATAGTTCAAATATCTCCGCGCCGCGGGTGTAATTTCCTCCCCGCGGTGTTTCCCATCCATTCTCTAAAACCGAAGAAAGGAGTCTCATGGGGAGAGGAAAATCTTTATAATTATAGGTAAGGTTAAGGTGTTTAGCGCGGATGAAAGTGGCGTTGTTGCATAAGTCGGTTTGAGAGCTTCTCCCTCTTTCCTTCTAAGCTTTTAAGCTGCTTCCTCCCAGAAGCCTGTCGGCATCCCCAAG